>NZ_JBKFBI010000060.1:0-32428 GCF_053346095.1 Methylobacterium sp. A52T
GGACCTGCCCGCGCCCCGGCTGCGCCCGGGGGGCCGAAGCTCCGTCCCGGGCGGCTAGTGCTGGTGCTGGTGCTGGCCGCCCGGCGCGCCCGCGCCGATCGGCGCCACCGTGAAGGTCACCGGCACGGCGCCGGCGCGCTGGAAGGTGAGCGTCCCGGCGACCGTCTCGCCCGCCTTCGGCGCGCCGGTCAGGTCCTCGAACATCAGGTGATAGCCGCCGGGCTTCAGCTCCACGGTCTCGCCGGGCTTGATGGTCAGGCCGTTCGTGACCGGCGCCATCTTCATGACGCCGCCCTCCATCGACATGGAGTGGATGTCGCTGCTCTTGGCGAACGGCACCGTGGCGCCCGTGAGCGTGTCCGGCGCGCTCCCCGTGTTGGTGATGCGCACGTACCCGCCGGCGACCTTGGCGCCGTTCGGCGTGGCGCGCAGCCACGGCGTCTCGATCGTCAGGTCACCGGCCTTCACGGTCGTCGCGGCCGCGGCCGTCCCCGCGGCCGGCGCGCCGCCCGTCTGCGCGACCTGGACGATCCGGAAGGACGGCGCGGCCGCCTTCAGGTCGTGGGCGTCCTGACCAGCCTTGGGGATCTCCGACCAGGAATAGCTGCCCTCCGCGCAATCCTGCTGGACCGGGACGTAGACGGTCGCGCCGGGCTCGAACGTGCCGGCGACCTGCGCCAGGAAGGTGAACTCGTCGACCTGATCGTCCGGCAGGGAGCCGCCGCTCCACGTGATCGCGGTCACGCCCTCCGAGGCCGTGCCGTGGTGGGTCGCGTAGGTCTTGGCGTAGGGACCGCGCGTCGTCGCGAGGGTCCAGCCGGGCTTCGGCATCGGCTTGGCGCCGATCAGGCCCTCCGGGATGGTGACGCTCACGCGGGTCGTCGGCTTGCCGTTGCAGCCGTGCATGATCTGGACGACGCCGCGATACGAGGCGCCGGGGGAGGCCTGCTTGCGTTCCAGCACCGCGTGGGCCTGCGCCGCGGAGGCGAGCAGCCCGAGGCCGAGGGCGGCCGAGACAAGGGTCTTCATGGGAATACATCCGTCCTGAGGGATCCGAGAGGTGGTGATCGCTCAGGCGGTCGGCGGCCCCCTCGGGGACGCGATGGTGCCGGGCGGCGCGCGGGCGCCGACGCTCCCGGTGCGGGGCCAGGCCGGCCGCAGGTCAGCGGTCGCGGCCCATCGGAGACCGACGGACGAGGGGCGCGGCGGGAGCGCCGGGCCGGTGGCCTGGGCCGCCGTGCAGCAATCGCCGTGGTCGTGGGGGACGGGCGCGCCCGGTGGAGCGGACGCGTCGGCATGCTGCGCGCAGAGTCCGTCGGTCGCCGCCGGCACCGGCATTAGGCCGCCGAGAAAGGCCTGGAGCAGCAGGGCGTAGAGCGCCAGCAGGGCGACGACGGCCCGCAGGGCCGGCCCGACACGTCGATCCGAAAGGGCCTCGCCCGAATCCATGCTGCTCCTGCGCGCCGTCCGAACCGGACCGCTATGGCATCCCTGCCACACCGGCGCGACGATGGCTGTTGCCAGGGTGCCGCAGCGGGACGCCGCGTGCGCTGGCGCACGGCGATGCCACATTCCGGCCCCTTCGATAGGGAGTCTTAACGCCATCCCGACACCGTGGCGCCCGAGACAATCCGCTCCCGTCACGACCTGACGAACCCCGGACCAGAGCCAGCGACCGATGCGCAAGAAGGCACAAAACCGGTTCCCCGCGATCCTCGGCGTCGCCGCCCTCGGCGCGCTCGGCATCGGCGGCGCCCAAGCCCGCGATCAGGGCAACTACGCCCAGGCCGAGTGGGCGCAGGACTACGCCTCACCCGCCGGCATGCAGGTGCAGCGCGAGACGGTGCCGATCCTCTCGCCCCAGACCGTGACGTCCACCGAGCAGATGGTGGAGCGCTACAAGGACATCGTCGCCCGCGGTGGCTGGCGGCAGGTCTCCGGCGCCGACCACCTGCGGATCGGCTCGCGCGGCCCGGCCGTGGCGGCCATCCGCCAGCGCCTGATCGTCACCGGCGACCTCGATCCGGCCGCGGGCGGCTCGGGCGTGTACGATTCGTACGTCGCCGCGGGCGTGAAGCGGTTCCAGGCCCGGCACGGCCTCAGCCAGACCGGCGCGATGACGATGGCCACCCAGCAGGCCATGAACGTGCCCGCCGACGTGCGCCTGCGCCAGCTCGAGATCAACGTCGTGCGCCTGCGCTCCTACTCGGGCGACCTCGGCCGGCGCTTCGTGATCACCAACATCCCGGCCGCCCTCGTCGAGACGGTCGAGAACGGTCAGGTCGTCACGCTCCACGCCGCCGGCGTGGGCAAGATCGACCGCCAGTCGCCGATCATGAACACCAAGGCGACGCAGATCAATTTCAACCCGACCTGGACGGTCCCGGCTTCCATCGTGAAGAAGGACCTGATCCCGAAGATGCAGAAGGATCCGAACTACCTCACGGACAACAAGATCCGGATCCTGTCGAACGGCTCCGAGGTCTCGCCGAAGTCGGTGAACTGGTTCTCGGACGAGGGCACCCGCTACACCTACCGGCAGGATTCGGGCGCCGACTTCAACTCGATGGGCATCGTCCGCATCAACATCCCGAACCCCTACGGTGTGTTCATGCACGACACGAACACCAAGGGCGTGTTCGGCGACGATTTCCGCTTCATCTCTTCGGGCTGCGTGCGCGTGCAGAACGTGCGCGAGTACATCACGTGGCTGCTGAAGGACACGCCCGGCTGGGACCGCCAGAAGGTCGAGGAGGCGATCGAGAGCGGCAAGCGCATCGACGCCAACATCTCGCAGCCGGTGCCGGTCTACTGGACCTACATCACCGCCTGGTCGACCCCGGACGGCATCGTCCAGTTCCGCGACGACATCTACAAGCGCGACGGCGTGAACGTGCCCTCGACGATCGGCGCGCCGACCCCGGTCGCCAGCGCCGAGCCGATGCCGCAGACCTTCGAGCCCGGCGACGAGGAGTAGTCGGATCCGCGGGCGCCGACCGCTCCCGGCGACGCCCGTCCGTCGAACCCGATCCGAGGCCCGCACCTCTGCCGAGGCGCGGGCCTCGCGCGTTCGGGGCCGCGCCTGTCATCCGGAGGTCAAACGCGTCTGGTTGGCCCCGGAGGCAGCGTCCCGGATGCCGGTTGCCGGCCTCCCGCGGGACGCCGCGCCGCGAAGCCGTGCAGGAGCCATCGATGTCGCGCGACACCCAGCCCGGAGGCCTGACCCGCCGGAGCACCATGGCGGGGGCCGCCGCCCTCGGCCTCGTCGCGGGCCGGGCCGGCGCGCAGGAGGCCGCCGAGGCCACCGAGGCCACCGGGATCGTCTCCGCGCGCGACGCGGCCGGCGGGGAGCCGGTCCCGCTGCCGGGCGTGCTGGTGTCCAACGGTCGCGAGATCGCGCGGACCGACGCGCGAGGCCGCTACCGCCTGCCGATGCCGGGCGACGGCGCGGTCTTCGTCATCAAGCCGCCGGGCTACGCCCTGCCGCGCGACGCCGACAACGTGCCGCGCCACTCCTACATCCACCAGCCCGGCGGTACGCCCGCCGAGCTGGGCCTGCGCTACCGCGGGCTCGCGCCCACCGGCCCGCTCCCGACCTCGATCGACTTCACCCTGACCCGCGCGGACGAGCCGGACGACTTCGACGTCGTGCTGTTCACCGATCCCCAGCCCGAGAGCCGGTTCGAACTCGATCACGTGCGCGACACCGCGGTCGCCCGCGCCATGGCGATCCCGGCCGCTTTCGGCCTGACCACCGGCGACGTGCTGTTCGACGATCTCTCGCTCTACGGCCGGTCCAACCGGATCGTCGGGCAGATCGGCCTGCCCTGGTACAGCCTGCCGGGCAACCACGACCTCAACATGCAGGCGCCGGACGCGCGCTACAGCCGCGAGACCTGGAAGCGGGTGTTCGGCGCGCCGACCTACGCGTTCCGGCACGGCCGGGTGTGGTTCGTGATGCTCGACAACGTCGAGTGGCTCGGGCCGCCCGTGCCGGTGGGCGCCAACACCTACCGGGGCCGGATCGGCGACCGCGGCCTGGCCTTCCTGCGCAACCTCCTGGCCGAGATCCCGCGGGACGACCTGATCGTGCTGGCCATGCACATCCCCCTGCACACCGACACCGGTCCCGAAGAGCCCCGCACCCACACCACCGACCGCGCCGCGCTCCTCGACCTTCTCGCCGGCCGCAAGGTGCTGAGCCTCGCCGGCCACACCCACACGACCGAGCACCACTACCTCGCCGACGGCCATCACCATCACGTGCTCACCGCCGTGTCGGGCTCGTGGTGGAGCGGTCCCGACACCCGCACGGGCATCCCCTCGGCCGACAGCCGCGACGGCACGCCGAACGGGTTCCACGTCCTGTCGATCCGCGGCACCGACTACACGACGCGCTACGTCGCCGCGCAGGGGCAGCCGGACGAGACCATGCGGATCCTGTTCGAGAGCGAGCTGCGGGCCGGCGCGCCCGAGGTTGTGCGCTTGACCCGGCCCGTGCAGGGGCTCCGGCCGCCGGTGCCGCAGGACGCGCTCGCCGACACGACCCTGGTGGTGAACGTGTTCGACGGCGGCCCGCGCACGCGCCTCGCGTTCTGGGTCGGGGACGCGCCGCCCCGGCCGATGGCGCGCATCCGCCGCCCCGACCCGTTCGTCGCCGAGCTCTACGAGCGCTACCCGGAGACGAAGAAGAGCTGGGTGAAGGCGGTGCCCTCGACCCATATCTGGACGGCGCGGCTCCCGGACGACCTCGCCCCCGGCGCCCACCGGGTCACCGTGGAGGGCGCGGACGAGTACGGCCGCCCGATCCGCGGCTGCACGGTGCTGGAGGTCACCGGCGAGCGCGGCCGCGGCTGAGCGCGGGCGCCGGTCGTCCGGCGCCCGCGCGGATCACGCCGCCAGCTGGCGGGCGCCGTGGCCGCCCTCCTGGATCTCCTCGACGATCTTCGCGCAGAAGGCGTCGAGGTCGCCCGGGTTGCGGCTCGTGACGATGCCGTGGTCGGTCACGACGTCCTTGTCGTGCCAGCGGCCGCCGGCATTGATCACGTCGGTCCGGATCGAGCCGAACGAGGTCAGGTCGCGGCCCTTGGCCGCGCCGGTCTCGATCAGAAGCCACGGGGCGTGGCAGATCGCGGCAACGACCTTGCCGGAGGTCAGGAAGCTCCTGATCAGGGCGAGGGCCTCGGGCTCGAGCCGGAGCTTGTCCGGGTTGATCTGGCCGCCCGGGAGGACGAGGGCGTCGTAGGCTGCCGGGTCGACCTGCTCCAGGTCGGTGTCGACCGCGACCTCTCGGCCCCAGTCGGTCTTGTCCCAGCCGCGGATCGTGCCCTTCCTCTGGCGGGATTGCGGGGCGGCGACGGTGACCGCGGCGCCGGCCTCGGCCAGCTTGGCCTGCGGGACGGTCAGCTCGGTCTCCTCGAAGCCGTCGGTGGCGAGGATCAGGATCTTGGCTTGGCGGATGTCGGGCATGGCGGGTCTCCGGCTGGGGGGTCTGCCCGGCTAACGGAGGGTCGTCCCGCCCGTTCCCGCGGCCCTCGGCCGCCCGGCCGCGTCCGGAAGCGGGCGCCGGACCAGTGATCGGAACCCCCGGGAAGGCGGCCCGTTGGTCCCCATCCCAACCACCAGGAGTCGCGTCATGGCCAATCCCGGCCTTCCCGAGCCCACGCCCGGCGACCTGCCGCCGCCCCCGCCGACGCCCGAAGAGGAGCCCGATATCGGCCCGACCGGCCCGCGCACGCCCTATCCGGTGAACGATCCGGGGATCGGCGAACCCGGCGGTCCGGGCTCCGAGCCGGACATCTTCCCCGGCACGCCGACGGATCCCGGCACGCGCATGTGACGGCGCCCGCGACGGCGGTGCGCCGGGCCGTCAGTGACCGCCGTGCGAGGTCCGCACGTCGCGCGGGGCATTGAGGATCTCGGAGAGGCTCGTCACGACGTGGCGGGCCTCTTCGTCCGTCAGGCGGAGCTGGAACGGCGGCAGAGCGCCGGCCTGCAGGGCGACCACCGCCTGGCCCTCGTCGTCGGTGCCGACCTCGATGGCCGACGACGTCACGTCGAGCATGGCGACCTCCTCGTCGCCCATCTCGTCGGGCATGTCGGGCTCGTCGGTATCGTCGATTGCCGTGAGGAGTTGCCCGACGGCGCGCACCAGCGCCCGGGCGGCGCGGGCATCCATCACCACCGCCGTCGCCTGATCGTCCTTCTGGAAGGAGAGCTGGATGTTCGCACCGTCCAGCGAGACCGAGATGCCTGCCATGTATCGTCCAGAGCCACGCGCCTTAACTGCTTGAGCGCATTCCGTATATGCATCGTGAATGCCCGGAATCACAGGGGGCGGTGCCGCTCGGCCCCCTCCCGATCCCGGCCTGCGACGCAGATGATACGCCGCCCATGCCTTGTTGCGGCCGCAGCCTGCGCCTAAATACGTCCTCGGGGGGCTTATCCACCGAGGCTGACGCTGTTCAAGGTTCAGCGACTCGCGCCCCGCCGCACTGGCCAAATCCAGAAAGACCGTGGTGCATCACGCGGCCCTCGTGCCGCGCGGATGGCCTATGGACGAACGAGGTACACTACGTGAATACCGGCACTGTGAAGTGGTTCAATGAGACCAAGGGCTACGGTTTCATCCAGCCCGACGACGGCGGCAAGGACGTGTTCGTGCACATCTCGGCCGTCGAGCGCGCCGGGATGCGCAACCTGATCGAAGGCCAGCGGATCGCTTACGAGATCCTCACGGACAAGCGCAGCGGCAAGGACGCCGCCGGCAACCTGCAGGCGGCCTGACCGTCGCGGGTTCCGAGGCGCCTCCCGCGCCCTCACTGCGCCGAAGTGTGCAACTGAGGATTGCGGGTGGCGCATGAAGCGGCCGCCGGACGCGGTTCCCCCTTCCGACGCTGCCTGCCCGGGCGAGACTGCCCGGGTTCCGGTCGCGTCGGAGGCAATATCCCAGAAACGACGCCGGGCGCAGCCAACGTCCGGTCCAGAAAAGAAAAGACAGTGATGTTATTCGAGTACACACGGCGCCGCGGCGTCCGTTCCCCCGTCACCGATGCCCCGACCTTCCGGGTCGGCAAGCTGGCGCGGGCCAAGACCGCGGATCAGACCGGGGCCGATCTCAGCGACCTGATCGACCGGTCCTACAACTACCATTCCCCGCGTGAACTGCACTGGCATCTCGCCGAGCGTCTCGGGTTCGCGCCCGCCGCGGTGAAGATCCGCGAGACCGCGGCGGCCTGAGGTCGTTCGCCGCTCGCCGCGGACACGTCCGGGGCCTCGGCCTCAGCGGTCCCAGGCGGCGAGCACCGGGTCGCGCAGACCCACCGGCGCGGCGAGCAACTCGCCGTGCACCGGGTCGGCGCGATTGTACGGCGTCGCCGCCCCGGAGAAATCGCAGACCACGCCGCCCGCCTCGCGCAGTACGAGGTCGGCGGCGGCCAGGTCCCAGTCGCGGGCATGCCCGGAGATCATCCCGATATCGACCGTCCCGTCCGCCACGCGGGCGAGCCTCAGGGCGAGGGACGGGATCCGCGCGATCACCTCGAAATCCGGTTCCGCTCCGGCGCCCCGCGCCAAGCGGTCGAGCATCGGCTTCGGGCCGGTGACGCGGGCGCCGGGCAGGCTCTGCCTGGTATCGACGCGGATCGGTTCGCCATTCCGCGTCGCGCCGCGCCCGCGCACGGCCTCGTAATCCGCGTCGCCCACCGGCGCGTGGACGAAGCCGATCAGCGGCTCGCCGCCCGACAGGAGCGCCACCGCGATCGACCAGTCCGGATGGCCCGACAGGAACGCCCGCGTCCCGTCGATCGGATCGACGATCCACACGAGGTCGTGGCCGAGGCGCGCCGGGTCGTCGGCGGTCTCCTCCGACAGCCACGCCGCCCGCGGCACGAGGGCGCTCAGACGCACCTTCAGGAAGGCATCGACCGCGACGTCCGCCTCGGTCACCGGCGAGCCGCCGGCCTTCGACCAGATGCGGGCCGAGGTCTGCCCGCCGAGCCTGAAGAACGGCCGCGCGATGTCGGCGGCCTCGCGCATCACGGCGCGCAGCTCCGGCATCAGGGCGGATACGGCATCGTCGGTGAGAGGCTCTGGCATCGCGCTCCGCGTGGAATCCGTGCGGCCCGCGAGGGCCCCGCCGGCCCGCCCGTCCGGCGGCGCGGACGTCCGGGCCCGCTTGGGCTCACCCGGTCGGGCTGAGAAGACCCGGCGCGGAGGATCGCGCGCCCGGTCGCCCCGTTGTACGGCGGCGTCCGCAGCGCCACAAGGATGCTGGTTGATCGATCGATAACGACCGATCTGCGCAAGGAAACGTTGAGCATTCAAGGAAGCATTGAGCATTCCGCAAATGACAGCGCTGTCCAGATTCGCTTAACGACGGCTCTTAAGCGGTGCGGAGGAGTTCGGGTGCGATTTTGCTTGGCATAACGGACGGCCCGACAGGGGTCGCCACTTGCTCCAGGGACTCGGACCGATGAACACTTCCCCGGCCACGGACAAAAGCCACGCAGGACACCCGATGCACGGTGCCGACACCGCGCCCCGCTTCGTCGCTTCGCCGCTTCCGGTGATCGGCTGCACCCCCGGCGCGCGCCGGGCCGTCGGGATCGCGCTCGCCTACGCCACCGAGGACGCGGAGATCGTGGGCGCCGACCGCTTCAGCCTGATCCTCGTCGACGCCGAAGGCGATGTGCTGCAGCGCCTCGGCAGCTTCGAGGAGGACGACGTGGTCGCCTTGTGGCGCGACATCGCGGCGCGGGCGGGCCTCGTGCGGATGATCGTCCGGGAGGACGGCCTCCTCGTCCCGGTCTCCCAGCAGATCGGCCGGCTGATTCTCGGTCAGGTCCGCATCCGTCGCCGCCACGCCGGTCTCGGCCGCCGTCGCCCGCGCTTCCTGGCCCGCCGCAAGACCGGTCGTCTGCCCGCGCGCCCGCAGATCTTCCGCGGCGAGAACGAGATCATCGCCCGCACCTGAGGGCGCCGACGGCGCCTAGAACAGGTTGCGCAGCAGCGCGTCGGCGGTGAGGCCGACGAACAGGATCAGGCCCGCATCCCGGTTCGACCGGAACAGCGTGAGAGCCCCGCGCCCGTCGCGCTCGCGCAGCGACAGGACCTGCCAGGCGAGGTGCCCGGCGAAGGCGGCGACCCCCAGATACCCGACGAGCCCCGCTCCGGCCCCGCGCGCGGCCAGCACCACGAACAGAGCGGCCAGGGCGTAGCAGAGCCCGACGGCGAGCCGCACGTGCCGGCCGAACAGGCGGGCCGAGGAGCGGATCCCAGCGATCTCGTCGTCCTCGATATCCTGCACCGCGTAGATCGTGTCGTAGCCGATCACCCAGCACAGGGCGCCCGCGTAGAGCAGGAGCGCCGGCGGATCGAGGCGGGCGAACACGGCGGCCCAGCCCATCAGAGCCCCCCAGGCGAAGGCCAGTCCCAGGATCGCCTGCGGCAGCGGCATGACCCGCTTCATGAACGGGTAGATCGCCACCGGCAGCAGCGAGCAGAGACCGATGATCACCGCCTCCGCGTTGAACTGCAGCAGGACGGACAGCCCGATCAGGGCCTGGATCACCAGGAACAGGGCGGCGTGGCGCGGCCTCACCTGGCCCGAGGGCAGGGGGCGCAGGCGCGTGCGCTCGACCTGCGCGTCGAGGTCGCGGTCGGCGATGTCGTTGTAGGTCGAGCCCGCCCCGCGCATCGCCACCGCGCCGATCAGGAAGAGCAGGCAGTGCCAGGGGTCGGGAAAGGCCTGGTCCGCGGCGATCGCCGCCAGGGCGGCCGACCACCAGCAGGGCAGGAGAAGGAGCCACCAGCCGATCGGCCGGTCGATCCGGGCCAGGCGCAGGTAGGGGCGCCAGGGCCGCGGCGCCCGCCGGTCGACCCAGTGCCCGGAGACCGCGTCGGCCGGCCGCCCGTCGTCAAACACCGTGCCGTTCATCGGTCGGATCTCCGGTCGTCCCGCACGTGAATCCCCCGCCGCTGCCGAGGGGGGACCCGCGCCGGATCCGCGATCCTCT
The DNA here is from genome assembly GCF_053346095.1 of Methylobacterium sp. A52T. NCBI lineage: Bacteria > Pseudomonadati > Pseudomonadota > Alphaproteobacteria > Hyphomicrobiales > Methylobacteriaceae > Methylobacterium > Methylobacterium sp. A52T. The sequence goes on from NZ_JBKFBI010000060.1 coordinate 10,017, forward strand.
CAGACGATCTCAGAGCGCGCCCTGCGGCAGCTTGAAGCTTCCGGTCAAGCCCGGGCCGCCGAGCAGCCCGCCGCCGCCGCCGCCCGCCTGGGCCTGCGCCTGGGCGCGGGCCTGCGCCTCCATCTTGGTCGCCTGGGCGGCGACGCTGCAGATCTTGGTGCGGATGCCGCTGACCTTCAGGTGGTCGGCCTTGAAGCCCTCGGCGAAGGAATCGGGGATCGAGCACCATTCCTTGTTGGCGGCGATCCACTTGATGCCCTCGGCACCGTTGGACTGGAGCTTCCCGAACAGGGCGCAGGCCTCCTGCGGGGTCATCTTCTTCTTGGACTGCGACGCCGCGTTGGCGCGGCCCACCAGGGCCTTGCGCTCGGCCAGGGTCTTCTGGATGGCGCCGCATTCCGGTGCCGCGCTCTGCGCGAACGCCGCCGTGCCGAACAGGACGGTGCCGACCAGCACCGCCGCCCCCAGCTTCAGACTCCCCTTCGCCATTCCGCGACTCCCTCGACGCCCCTGCCGAATCCGCGAGCGGCCGGCTCTCTTCCGTTCCGTTGGGTTCGCCATAGGATTGTGGCGTCATTCGAGCGGCAAACCGGCTGCGCCATGCACCGGTGGACTGGCTGCCGAAAACCGGGGCTCGTAACCATTCGGCAACACTTTCGGTCGCGGCCCCCGCGTTGACAGGCCCGCCGGCCCGCGCGACCACGCCGCCATGCCGGCCTATGACTTCACCGCTCCGCGCCTCCACGTCGCGGCCGATCTCGCGGCGGGGGTGATTCTGCCCCTCGACCGAGCCCAGGCCAACTACCTGCTCAACGTGCTGCGCCGGGGGCCGGACGATCCGGTCCTGGTCTTCAACGGCCGCCACGGCGAGTGGCGCGCCCATCTGGTCCAGACCGGGCGCAAGGGCGCCGACCTGCACGTCGCCGCGCGGACGCGTCCGCAGCCCGCGCGCGCCGACCTTCACTACCTGTTCGCCCCACTGAAGAGCGCGCGCCTCGACTATCTCGCGCAGAAGGCGGTCGAGATGGGGGCCGGGACGATCCGACCGGTCATCACCCGGTTCACGCAGGGCGACCGCGTGAACATGGACCGGCTGCGGGCCAACGCGGTCGAGGCCGCCGAGCAGTGCGGGATCCTGGCGATTCCCGATTGTCCGGAGCCCGAGCGCCTGCCCGCCGCGCTCGCGGGCCTCGCGCCCGGGCGGCTCCTCGTGTTCTGCGACGAGGACGCGCCCGTGCGCGACCCGGTCGCGGCCCTGCGGGCGGCCGGCGACCCGCTGGCGCCCCCTCCGCTCGCCGTGCTGGTCGGTCCCGAAGGCGGCTTCTCGGAGGAGGAGCGGGCGCTGATCCGGGCGCGGCCGAACACCGTGGCGCTCTCCCTGGGGCCGCGCATCCTGCGGGCCGACACCGCCGCCGTCGCCGTGCTGACCCTGGTGCAGGCGGTGCTCGGCGACGCGCGCTGACGCGCGCCGCCCCGATCCATGTGTGCCCGCGCACATGGAAGGACCGCGCCGGTCGATTGTTTCCCCGGATCAGACGTGAAGCGGCGCGCCGGTCGAGACCGCCGCGTTGTGGGTTCACGGCGGCTCGATTATGTCCCGGATCGGACGCCGCCTGCGCCGCGTGCTCATCGGGGTCGGGGGCGGGTGTCCGCCCGGATCCCGCTCGCGAGAGCGGGTTTGTACCGGGTGGATCCGCCGGAGCAGTCCGGCGCGCCCGTTCCCAGGCACACGTCAGACGCACGGGCAGGCAGCGCATGGCGCGCGACAGCAACGACACCACGCCGCTCACCACGCGCGCCGAACTGATCGAATGGTTCGCGGCGGGCGAGAAGCCGCGCGCGCGCTTCGCGATCGGCACCGAGCACGAGAAGATCCCGTTCTATCGGGAGACGCGGGCGCCGGTCCCCTACGAGGGGGACCGCGGCATCCGGGCGCTCCTGGAGGGACTCGCCCGCGAGACCGGCTGGGAGCCGATCCTCGATCTCGGCAACATCATCGGCCTGTCGGCGGAAGCGGGCGGCGCGATCTCGATCGAGCCCGGCGGCCAGTTCGAGCTGTCCGGCGCGGCGCTTCCCGACGTGCACGCCACGGCCGCGGAACTCGCCACGCACCTCGCCGCGGCGAAGCGGGTGGCCGATCCCCTGGGCATCGGCTTCCTGACGCTGGGCATGAGCCCGAAATGGCGCCGGGACGAGACCCCGGTCATGCCCAAGAGCCGCTACCGGATCATGGCTGGCTACATGCCGAAGGTCGGGTCCCTCGGTCTCGACATGATGCTGCGCACCGCCACCGTGCAGGTGAATCTCGACTTCGCCTCCGAGGCCGACATGGTGCGCAAGATGCGCGCGTCCCTGGCGCTGCAGCCGGTCGCGACCGCGCTCTTCGCCAACTCGCCCTTCACCGACGGCCGGCCGAACGGCTTCCTGTCGCGCCGCTCCGAGATCTGGCGCGACACGGATCCCCACCGGACCGGAATGCTGCCCTTCGCCTTCGACGCGGGGTTCGGCTACGAGGCCTATGTCGACTGGCTGCTCGACATGCCGATGTACTTCGTCAAGCGGGGCGACACCTACCACGACGTGTCGGGCGCCTCGTTCCGCGACCTGATGGCCGGCAAGCTCCCGCAGCTGCCCGGCGAGTTCGCCACGGTCTCGGACTGGGCCAACCACGCCTCCACGGCCTTCCCCGAGGTGCGGCTCAAGCGCTTCCTGGAGATGCGCGGCGCCGATGTCGGCGGCCCCGGCATGATCGCCGCCCAGGCCGCCTTCTGGACCGGTCTCCTCTACGACGACTCGGCCCTCGACGCGGCCCTCGACCTCGTGAAGGGGTGGAGCCTCGCCAACCGCGAGGCCGCGCGCGCCACGGCGCCGCGCCTGGGGCTCGCGACGCCGGTGGCCAACACCACGCTCGGGGCCGTCGCCGCCGAGGCCCTGGCGATCGCCCGGGCGGGCCTCCGGGCCCGGGGCCGCCGCGACGCCGAGGGCCGGGACGAGGTGATCTACCTGCAGCCGCTCGAGGCCGTCGTCGCGGCCGGGCGGACGCGGGCCGAGGATCTCCTCGCCGACTACGAGGGTCGCTGGGGCGCCTGCGTGCGTCCGGCCTTCACGGAATGCGTCTTCTAGCACCCGGTTGAGCGGCCCACGCCGCCCGCGCGAATCGCCGTTGGAACGTGCTAATAGAACGTTCTGACAGAGAGTGACGCCCGGAGAGAGGCCGCATCATGATCCGCATCATCGCCGTCATCCTCACCGGGATGGCCTCCGTGCCGGCGGCCGTGAGCACGGCGCGGGCGGCCGATCTGGCGCGATTGGAGGGGGCCGGGCCGGCCCCGGGGCGCTGGCATCACGGGGCCGGCGGCCGGATCGCCGGCACCGTGGCCGCGCGGGGGCGGCTGCAGTACAGCTATTACGGCGAGTACGGCTATCCCGCGCCGTTCGGCTACGGCTACGCCTACGCGCCGGTCCCGAGCCGCGGCTTCGAGTACGGCTACAACGGTCCCCGCTATGTCTGGACCGCGCCGGACAGCTACTCCGGACCCGCCTTCGGCTATCACGCGTGGTGACGGCACCGCTGGCGCCGGGCCGCCGCGGTGCCTAAGACCGCCGGGCCGGCATCCGCGCCGGCTCGGGAGCTTCCGGCTTGCGGGACGAGGATCCGGACTGCGTCGACCTCGACCTGAGCGGGCTGAAATGCCCGCTCCCGGTCCTGCGCACCCGCAAGGCGCTGCGCGGCCTCGCCCCGGGCCGGACGCTGGTGGTGACCTGCACCGACCCCCTGGCCGCCCTCGACATCCCCAACCTCGTGCGCGAGGAGGGCGCCCGCCTCGACGCCGCCGAGCGCCTCGAGGGGCCGCCCGCGGGGCGCCTGCGCTTCCGCATCACCGTGTCCGCAAGGCCGCCGCATTCCTGAACGATCGGTCGGGCTCCAGGAGCGGGGCGAGATCGGAATGGCACCACGGATCGGGGGCGTGCGCCTCGTACATGACGGCTGGGCGCGCTACCTCGTCGCCGAGGTGATGCAGGAGGACGGGAGCCGCATCACCCGGGAGATGGAGGATCACGGCCGGGCGGTCGCGGTGCTCCCCTACGATCCGGAGCGGCGGGTCGCCACGCTCGTCTCGCAGTTCCGGGCGCCGGTGCTCTACTCGGGCGGGCCGCCGAGCCACATCGAGGTGCCGGCCGGGCTCCTCGACGAGGGCGCCTCCGAGGACGAGGCGCGGCGCGAGGCGATGGAGGAGACGGGCCTGCGCCTCAGCGCCCTCGACTTCGTCGCCAGCGCCTGGTCGATGCCGGGGATCTCCACGGAGCGGATGGACCTGTTCCTCGCCGCCTACGGCGAGGCCGACCGGACCGGAACCGGCGGCGGTCTCGCCGCCGAGGGCGAGGCCGTGGCGGTCCACGAGATCCCGTTGCCGGAACTGGCCGCCATGGGCCGCCGCGGCGCGATCACCGACATGAAGTCGCTGACGCTGCTCTTCGCGCTCCAATTGCGGCGGCCGGACCTGTTCGCGGAGCGGCGCTGAGGTCAGCCGGCGCGCCGCCGGAACTGGTCGCGCGCGGCGAGGCCGATGAAGCGCCACGACTTGATGAAGTAGCGCCGGAACAGCCGGCGCGGCGCCTGCAGGAACCGGTAGATCCACTCGAGGCCGAGGCGCTGCATCAGCCGCGGGGCGCGCGGCAGGAACCCGGCGGCGACGTTGAGGGCGTCGCCGACGCAGAAGACCACCGGCTCGCCGAGCGTCGGGCCGTGGCGGTCCACCCAGATCTCCGATTTGGGCGCGCCGACGCCCATCACCAGCAGCGTCGTCCCGTGGGCGCGGATTCGCTCCGCGAGGGCGCGGCTGTAGGCCGCGTCGTGCTCGAAGCCGAAGGGCGGCACGGCGCTCGCCACGGCGCCTAGGGGAAGGCCCGCCGCCTGCAGCCGGGTCGCCAGCGCGTCCGCCGCGTCCTGTCGGGCGGAGACGAAGAAGACCCGCCGCGCGAAGGCCGGCGGGTCGGCCAGCACGCAGCCCAGGAGATCGTGGCCTGTGATCCGGTGCACGGGCTGGCCGCACGTCTTCCGGGCCAGCCAGACCAGCGGCATCCCGTCGAGGGTCCGGGCCGCGGCGCGCGCGTAGGCCTCGCGGAACGGCGCGTTCTCGCTGAGCTGGACGATGTGATCGACGTTCGCCGTCACGATCATGCGCGGGCGGCCGTCACGCCGGGCCGCGACGTCGGCCACGAGGGTCGCGGCGGGACCGGTGTGAAACCGGTAGCCGAAGAGTTCGACGGTCGCGCCCGTCTGCGGCGATCCGGACGCCGCGGGGGCCGGGGCGCTCACCGTGTGTGCCTCCCCGAGGACCGGATCCATAGCGCCCAGGTAGAGGCTGATCTCGCCGATGTCACGCATCGGCGGCCCGGAAGCTCGCGGCCGGCCGGGTGGCGGCGCGCAGGCTGCGGCGACGGTCGCTGTCGGCGCCGAGCAGCAGGGCGATGCCGCCGCCGAGCAGCAGGCCGAGGACCAGCGCCACCGGCAGGACGATCTTCGGCGAGGGCGGGAAGGTCCGCTGGCGCGCCGGCACCGCGGCCGAGATGATCCGGACGTTGGTGGTGTTGAGCCGCTCCTGCTCGCTCGCCTCGCGGGCGCGCTTCAGATAGGCCTCGTAGATGCCGCGGCGGGCGTCGAGGGTCCGCTCCAGCTCGCGCAGGCCGACATAGGCCCGGTCGCTGGACGCGGTCTCGTTCTTCACCCGGTCGAGATTGGCCCGGATCGCCGCCTCGCTCGCGGCGGCGCGGTCGTAATCCTTCTGGGTCGTCTCGATGATCCGCTCCTTCTCGCGCTGGATCAGGCGCTGCAGGTCGCGCTGCTGGGCGTACTGCTCGGCCATGGCCGGGTGGCGCTCGCCGAGGCGGGTGGCGAGCTCCGCGGTGTTGCGGGACAGCGTGGCGTATTGCTGCCGCAGGGCCTGCATCTCCAGGCTCTGCAGCATCTCCGGCAGTGCGGTGCTGGGATCCGACGACCGCATCCGGCGCGCCTGATCGAGGCGCGACTTGGCCTCCGCGGTCTTGATGGAGGCGGTGACGAGCTGCTGGTTCAGGTCGCCGAGCTGCTGGTCGGTGAGCAGGCGGCCGCTGGCGGCCACGAGCTTGTGATCCTCGCGGTAGCGCACCACGGCGCTCTCGGCCTGCTCGACGTCGCGCTTGAGGCTGTTGAGCCGCCCCGCCAGGGCGTCGGAGGCGCGCCGCGCGGTCTCGGTCCGGGCCGCGGCCTCCTCGGCGAAGTAGGCGTCGCCGACGGCGTTGGCGATGCGGGCGGCCTTCTCGGGATCGCGCGACTGAACGGAGACGTCGATCACGAAGGTCCGCTCGGCCCGCCGGACAGTGAGCCGGTTCTGCAGCGTGTCGAGGGCCGTGAAGACCGGGTCGCGGCTCGCCGGCGGGGGCAGCATGCCCAGCGCGCCCTTGATCCAGGTGAGGGTCGGGTTGTTGCCGTCCGGCAGGACGAACTCGTCGTCCTGGTCGAGGTGGAGCTTGGCGATCACCCGGCGCAGGACGCTGTCGGACTGGATCACCCGCACCTGGCTCTCGGCGATCGACACGCCGCTGTCGGCCTGGGGCTGGCGCGCGTTCACGTCGTTCTCGACGACGCGCAGGTCGCTCGGATCCACCAAGATCTGGATGCTCGACGTGTAGCGGGGCGGGATCAGGCCGAGGAGCGCCACCGCGACGGCGACCATGAACAGGCCACCCAGCACGATGAAGCCGCTGCCGCGCCACAGCCGCCGCAGGATCACGCGGCCGTCCGTCGGCGGCGCGACCTGCGGCAGCACCATCCGCACGGGCCGTTCGCCGCTCATCCGCGTCGAGAAGTCGAACATACGCCTCGCTCCCTGACCTGCCTCGGCGGAGACCGCCGCCCGTCACCCGCCCCGTCGCCCGTTCCCTTTCTGACCAGCTCCGTGCCGATCTGGAACAGGCGCCCGCCCGAGGCGCTGCCTTCTTCGGGAGCCCAGCAATCAACATACCGGACCAGTAGTGTCGCCCCGATGTGGCACTTGCTTCAGGAAGCTGGCAGATATCGCTTACAGATGCAGTCCTAACTGTCACGACAATCGGGGGTGAAAAGTTCCCGATTTGTTGGGGACTACGCAGCCCGCTTCAGGCGGCGCCCGCGTGTGCGACAATTGACTCCAGCGCATCGTAGGCCGCGGGATCGCCGGCCAGGAAGCGCCGGAAGCGCGCGCCGTCCTCGGCCGCGAGTGCGTTCCAGCGCGCGACGTTGGCCCGACTCATTCCGGCGGCGCGGGCCAGGACGCCGTCGCGGATCCAGCCGGCGAGGGCGCCCGCGGCCGCGTCGGGCTCCTCCGGCCGGATCAGCAGGGCCGACGCCCCCAGGACCTCCCGGAACACCGGGTCGTCCGGCGCCAACACCGGCAGGCCGCCGTGCTGCACCTCCAGCAGCGGCAGGCCGAGCCCCTCCGCCTTGGAGGTGGAGACCAGCAGGTGGCACGACCCCGCGAGGGCGCGCAGCTCGGCGTCGGCGAGGTACCCGTGGCGGTGCAGGAACGGCGGCGGTGCCTCCAGGAAGGCGTGCTGCCCCCAGCCGATCCGGCCGACGAGGTGGAGCTCCGCCGGGATGCCGGCGCGGATCAAAGCCGCCGTCAGCGCGAGGGTCGCCGGATAGTTCTTGCGCGGCTCGATGGTGCCGATGGCCAGGATGCGCAGCGGCCGGCCCGGCGCGTAGGCCGCCGGTCCCGGCAGGTCCGCGAGCCCGAAGGCGTCGCGGACGGGGGGCCGCAGCAGGGCGACGCGGGCGCGCGGGGCGCAGAGCGCGCGCACGTCCGCCCCGGTGGTGCGGCTGTTGACGAACAGGTTCGGGCACCAGCGCAGGGCCAGGGCGAAGCTGGGGCTCATGTAGAGCCGGCTGCGCAGGCTCAGATCCTCCGTCCGCGTGAGCAGGAAGGTGTCGTGGACGTAGAGCAGGCAGCGCGACGCCGCGACGGCGCAGAGCGGCCCGGGCGGGAAGCCCGGGAACAGGAACAGGGCGTCCCGATCCATCAGCGCCCGCGCCGGCAGGCCGAGCTGCTGCGCGGCGATCATGCCGGGCAGGGAGCCCGCGGTCACCGGCCGCACCGCGTGCGGGGCGAGCCGGTCCGGGGCGAACAGGTCGAGGGTGACCCGCTCGATCCCCGTCACGTGGGCGCGCAGATGGGTCTGATCGAGGTAGATCCGCCGCCGAGTCGGCGCCGCCCGCGGGCCGCCCGCCGTGTCGCCGCGGGCCGTCACGGCCGGCTCCGGCGCAGCGCGCCGGCGAGGTAGAGGCACCGGCGCACGAGGAGCGGCATCCGACGCCCGAAGACCATCTGCTTGGCCCGGCGCAGCCGGCGCACGAGCGGGCGCGAGACCGCCGGAACGGTGCCGGCCGCGCCCGCCCGCAGGGCCGCCGCGAAGGGGAAGTGCCCGAGCATCCCGGGGGCGAAGCGCGGGACCGTCGGGGCGCTCGGCAGACCGTGACGCCGGAAGACCGCGTCCAGCGACAGCGCGGAGGCGGCCGGGCTGTAGCGGCTCTCCAGGGCGATGCGCGCGAAAGCGCCGAGCCGCGCCCGCGCCTCGCGGTCGCCGACCAGCGCGGCCAACGCCTCGGCGAGGGCGCCCGGCCGAACCGGCACGAGGCGGCCCGACACGCCGTCGATCACGGCTGAGGTCAGGCCGGAGGTGCGGTAGGCGAGCGTCGGCACCCCGCACAGGCCGGCCTCGATGGGCGTCTGCCCGAGGGTCTCGTGACGGCTGGCGGTGACGTGGAGGTCGCAGGCCCCGTACCACGCGGCCAGGAGCGCCTCGTCGGCGATGAGGCCGGGCGCGTACAGGTTCGCGACGCCGAGCCGGGCCGGGTCGTCGAGCCGGCCGATCGCCACCACGCCGACGCCCGGCCCCGCCACGGCCTGGAGCGCGGCCCTGAGGTCGGCGAAACCCTTGTCGGGCCCGTCGACGATGACCGAGGACACGAGGATAAGGACGTCGTCGGCCGGCAGGCCGAGCGTGCCGCGCAGCGCCGCGCGATCGCCGGGGCGGAACACAGCGGTCGGGAAGGCCAGCCGCACGGGCTCGATCACGCTGCCGGGCGGTGCTAGTTCGCGTGCCCGCGCCAGCGTCCAGTCGGAATTGGCCAGCAGCCAGGGCGCGGAGGAGCGCGTCGAGGATCCGGATGCGGCGCCGGCGAGCACCGCGCGCTTGCGCTCGTGCATCCCGGCGATTCGGCCGGGCGCCAGCTCCGGGTACTCGTCCGGGCCGGGGCAGGCGGCGTCGCAGCCGGACGCGGCGCGCCCGCAGTCGCGGGGGTGGGCGCACCGGCCCGTCAGGGGGAAGAGGTCGTGCAGCACGAGGCCGACCGGACCGCGCCGCGCCAGGCGGCCGACCACGTCGAGGCTGCGGGTGGCGCCGTGCAGGTTGCCGGCGAGGACGAGATCGGGGGCGGCCGCCGCGATCACGGCCTCCGCCCGCGGGAAGTCGTCGCTCCACTCGGCGGCCTCCGGGCGGCCGCTCAGCGTCACCTCCGCGACCCGGTGGCCCGCCAGCGTCAGCGCCTCGGCGAGGCGGCGCTGAGCCACGCCCGCGCCCCCGCGGGTGCCGGTCCCGGTCAGCGACACGATCGACAGGCCGGCGGCGGGCGCGGGCGGCGGCGCGTCGAGCCTGTGGAGCAGGACCGGGCGGCCGATCAGGCGCCGGCAATTCTCGGGGATCGCCGACCACGCGGAGGCGGCGTCGAGCGTCCCGTCGGCGTCGAGGATCGCGTGGGCCGCGAGGGCGTCCCGCCGCCAGAGGATCCCGCCGTCCGCGACTCCGGGGCCGTCGAGGCCGCGGACGGCGTCGTCGAACAGGACGCGCAGCCCCGCCACCGCGTCGGCGCCCGTGAGCGCGGCCTCCAGCGCCAGGGCGGTCAGGGCGCCCGGGGCGAGCAGGTCGCCGGCGCGGAGCCAGAGCAGGTGCTCCGGATCGGGAGCCGCCAGGATGCGCGCCGCCCCGGCGCGGCCGGCCGCCGGGTCGAGGAGGTCGTGCCGCAGTTCCGGGTAGCCCTGGCGCAGGACCGACGCGACGGTCTCGCCCAGGGCGGCATCCGCGCCGGCCACCGTGACGACGCGGATCCGCGGCCACGGATGCCCGTCGGGCAGCGACGCGGGCCGGGCCGGAACGCCGGCGCTGCGCCCGAACGGCCAGCCGGCGACGCCGTGGGCGGGCGGTGACATGTCTGCGGCGTCGGTCACGGCGGCTCTGGCGACGGCTCGGGTCTCGTGCGGGGCGGCAGAGTGGACGGGAAGGTTGAAGATTGCCTCTCGGGGCGGGCGGCCCTTCAGGCCGCCACGCGGATCCGCGCCGGGCCAGCGTCGATCCGGCCGATCCGGGCCGCCGCCGGGTAGCCGGCCGCCCGGATGCGCGCCAGGATCGCGTCGGCCCGGTCGGCCGAGCAGGTCACCAGCAGCCCGCCCGAGGTCTGCGGATCGGTCAGGAGGTGGCGGCGCCACTCGGGGAAGTCGGCCGGCAGGTCCACCGCCTCGCCGAACGCCGCCCAGTTGCGGTGCGAGGCGCCGGTGACGGCGCCGGCGCGCGCCAGCGCCTCCGCCTGGGGCAGGAGGGGGAGGGCGTCGGCCTCGAGGGCGAGGGTGAGGCCGGCGCCGCGGGCGATCTCGAGGCCGTGCCCCAGGATGCCGAATCCGGTCACGTCGGTGAGGGCGTGCACGGCGGGTTCGGCGGCGAGGTCGGTCCCGATCCGGTTGAGCAGCGTCGTGGTCGCGATGAAGTCGCGGTATCCGGCCTCGTCGAGAATCGCCCGCTTGATCGCCGCCGAGTAGACCCCGACCCCGAGGGCCTTGGTGAGCAGGACGGCGTCGCCGGCCACCGCGTCGGCGTTGCGCCGCACCGCCTCGCGGCGGCAGGTCCCGATCACCGCGAGACCGTAGATCGGCTCGGGCGCGTCGATCGAGTGACCGCCCGCCACCGGGATGCCGGCCGCGGCGCATTGCTCCGCGCCGCCGCGCAGGATCCGCGCGACCACCTCGGGGTCGATCTTGCCGAGCGGCATCCCGAGGATCGCCAGCGCGAAGAGCGGGCGACCGCCCATGGCGTAGACGTCCGAGATGGCGTTCGTCGCGGCGATCCGGCCGAAATCGACCGGGTCGTCCACCATCGGGGTGAAGAAGTCCGTGGTGGCGATGAGGCAGGTGCCGTCCTCCAGCTCCCAAACCGCCGCGTCGTCCGCGGTCTCGTTGCCGACGAGGAGCCGCTCGAACGGGCCCGCCGTCGGCTGCTGGGCGAGGAGCTGGCGCAGGGTGGCCGGGTCGAGCTTGCAGCCGCAGCCGCCGCCGTGGGCGAGACTGGTCAGGCGGGGGGCATCGCTCATGGCCGAACTCCGTTCCGGATAACCTGGACGCTTCGCGGGGTCTTCGCCGGGTCTTCGCCGGGTCTTCGCCGGGTCTTCGCCGGGTCTTCGCCGGGTCTTCGCCGGGTCTTCGCCGGGTCTTCGCGGAGTCAGTAGCGCGTCGTCACCGCGTTGAGCCAGTCCGGCGAGGCCGCGACGGCCGCGGCCTCGACCCGCTTGTCGAGGCCCGTGAGCACCAGCAGGCCGAGCACGACCATGACGGCGCCGAGCGCGGCCTTCGCGGCCCGGCCGGCCGCGGCGAGGCCGCCGCGCCAGCGCAGCAGCGCCTCGCGGGAGACGAGGCCCAGGAGCATCAGCGGGGCCGCGGCGCCGATCCCGAAGGCCAGCATGGTCAGGGCGACGCCCCCGAGATGCTCGCCCCGCGCCGCCATGAGCGAGGCCGCCCCCAGGGTCGGTCCCACGCAGGGGCTCCAGGCCGCGCCGAGCAGCAGGCCCACGGCGAATTGGCCGGGCAATCCCCCGGAGCCGACGCCGCCGAAGCGGTCTTCCGCCCAGGCGCCGACCGGGCCGGCCGCCGTCGCGACCCGGGCCTGGAGCCGCGGCAGCATCAGCACGACGCCCAGGAGCACGAGGAGCATCGCGCCGGCGCGCCGGAACACGTCGCCGTCGAGCCCGATGGTGAAGCCGATCGTCGCGACGAACAGCCCGATGGCCGTGAAGGCGACGGCGAGGCCGGCCGCCAGAGCCACCGGACCCAGGCGATGCTCGGCCGCCGCCGTGCCGAGCACGATGGGGATCAGCGGCAGCACGCAGGGCGAGAGCACCGAGAGCAGGCCGGCCAGGAACGCGAACCCCACCGTTCCCAGCATGCCCCGTGCCCTCCCGCTGGCGCCTCGCCCGACGAGGCTTCGACCCTCGCGCGCAGGCCGTCAACGCGCCAGGCGGACGCGGGCCGGCGGGAACAACGCGGCCGCGCGCCGCTTTCGGCGGCAGTCCGGCGGCGTTGCCGGGCGAGGCGCCGAGGAAGGCGCCGAGGAAGGCGATGAGGCGAGGCGGAGCGGACCGGTGACCATCTTCTTCACGGGCGACACGCATTTCGGCGATCCGCGGGCGCTGCGCTTCGACCACCGGCCCTACCCGGATCTCGAGGCCCACGATGCCGGCCTGATCGCGGCCTGGAACGCGACCGTCGCGCCCGGCGACACGGTCTGGCACCTCGGCGATTTCGCCCTCGGCCCGAGCGGGGACCGGATCCGCGCGATCCTCGCCGGACTGAACGGCGAGAAGCACCTGATCGCCGGCAACAACGACGGGCCGGACACGCTCACGGCGCCCGGCTGGGCGTCGGTCCGGCACTACGCGGAGCTCGCCGTCGAGGGCCGGATGGTGGTCCTCTGCCACTACGCGTTCCGCACGTGGAACGGCATGAGCCGGGGAGCGCTGAACCTCCACGGCCACAGCCACGGGAAGCTCAAGCCGATGCCGAAGCAGTACGATGTCGGCGTCGATCCGATGGGTGCGGCCCCCGTGCCACTCTCCGCAATCCTGACCTCCCGACTGCGCCGGAAGCGGTGATCCGGGGCGGAACTTTCACGTCAGCTTCACTGTTTCAGCGGACAGAGAAGGAGTGGACCTGAGCCGCTCCGAGAAGCCCGGCAGGACCGCCCGCGGACCTGCCATCACAAACCGTGTGTGAGTGTTCCCGTGAGTGCCAAGTCGGTCACTCTGACCCGCTGCCTCGCCAGCCTCCTGGCAGGCCTTGCCCTGACTTCCGCCGCGTCGGCCCTGCCGTCCTGCATCGAAGCCCAGCGCAAGGTCGACGAGGCGAACGCCCTGCGCTTCCAGGCGCGTCAGGAAGCCCGCCTGGGCAACCATGACCGCGTCTGCGACACGCTCGACGAGGTGGGCGACCGCTACGACGATGCCCGCGACGCGTTCGAGCGATGCGGCGAGGGCGTCGTGGCCATCGACCTCCGCAGCGAGCTGCGGGGTCTGCGGATCGCCAAGAAAATCAACCGCTGCGACTGACCGGGTGCGCGATCGCACCTCGGCCGTCCCGTTCCTGAAGCATCACCCCGATACGCGCGACGCTGGTCGCCGAGAAGGTTCTGCGCCGATGACCCCCGCCACGCTCTCGAACGACATCGAGCCCACCGTCACCCGCACCGGTCCGTCCTTCGCGGCCGCCCTGTGCGGTTTCGTCAGCACCACCGTCGCCACGACGATGCTGCTCATGCTGATCGGCACGTTCTGATTACGGCGCGACCGACCAGAATCTCTGGCGGTTGAACAACATCTCCTGGGAGCCGATCTTCGGGGTCGGCTCCGTCCTCCGGCCGCAATCGGGTTCGGCCGGTTTCGTGACCGCCGCCAGGGTCGCCGGCGCCACCGGTACGAGCCCCAGCCGGGACTGCACTTCGGGTTGCCGTGCCGCCGCGATGGTCAGCACGCAGGCGATCAGGCCGCCGGCAACAGTTCCGAGAACGAAATTCAACATCGGGGTTGGGGTCCGGGGGCCGGTTCCTTTCGGCCGCACAGCGTGGTCGATAACCAACCCGGCGGCATCATGGCGGATGCGGCGCTCACGCGCTTTTAACTCCTGATCTGCGACAGCTACGCGCTAGCTTGCCTCAGTGGCAGGCCCGACGACGGGGCTGGACCGCCGATGAACTACGCCGCCAACGCCTACGCCAAGACCTCCCACAGCGCGCTGTCGCCCCGCGAAGCCGAATCCGCCGTGCTGCTCAAGGCGGCGCAGAAGCTGATCGGCGCCAGCCAGGGGCTCGCCAGCGGCGATGCCGGGCGCATCAACGAGGCCCTGTCGTTCAACCAGCGGGTCTGGACGCTTCTGACCTCCGAGGCCACGTCCGCGGAGAACCCGCTCCCCGCCGACGTGAAGCAGGGTGTCGGCCGCCTGGGCGTCTTCGTGCTCCAGAGCTGCATCGACACGATGATCGCTCCCACGCCGGAGAAGATCGCCACGCTGGTGTCGATCAACAATCACATCGCCGCCGGCCTCCAGGGCAATCCCGGCTGAGGCCGCGCCCCGGTCAGCGAGCCGCTGCGGCGTCCGGCACCTCGGCCGGCGATTCGGCGCCGGCCGCCTCCCACTCGACGAGCTTGCGGCTCAGCTTGAGCGATCGGTAGTACTCGCCGGCCTCGACCGCCTGGGCGATCGCGGCGATCTGCCCGGCCGCGGCCGGCGCGAGTCCCAGCAGATCCGTGGCCTGCCGGAAGAACAGGTCGATGCCCTGCGTCGGGTCGTCGGCGAGGTAGATGACCGTCAGCGTCAGGTGGAGACGCTTGCAGGCCGTGTCGGCCTCGCTCTCCGTGATGATCTCGCTCTCGCGCAGGAACTTGCACTGCGTCTCGATCAGGAAGGTCGAGCGACGGTCGCCGTTGCGGAGCAGCGCGCCGTTGATGATCAGCCGCTCGAACGGCTTGAGTTCCAGGCGCAGGGGCATCGGGCGTTCCTTTCTAGAAGACCCGGCGATCTCATTCGCGAACCGTTAACGTTTCGCGAATGTCGGACGGCCGCGCCGCCGTTGCGGCGGGTGGCCACCGTGATAAACTCAGACAAATTTCCGCCGGCCGAACCACGTCGAGGATAACCGATGACGGCGAAGGGCGATCAGCGCGCGCGGTATCCGAGCCTCGCCGGCAAGCGCGTCCTCGTGACCGGCGGTGCCTCGGGCATCGGCGAGGGGCTGGTCGAGGCCTTCGTGAGGCAGGGCGCCCGCGTCCTGTTCTGCGATATCGCGGACGATGCGGCCCGGGCGGTGGTGGCGCGCCTCGCGCCCGGCGCCGCGCACGCCCCGCTCTACTGCCGCTGCGACCTGACCGATGTCGAGGCGGTCCGCGCGCTGGTCGCTGAGGCCGACACGGCCCTCGGCGGGCTCGACGTCCTGATCAACAATGCCGGCAACGACGACCGCCACGCTCTCGCGGACGTGACGCCCACCTACTGGGACGACCGGATGGCGGTGAACCTGCGCCACCTGTTCTTCGCGGCCCAGGCGGCGGTCCCACCCATGCGCCGCGCTGGCGGCGGCGTGATCCTCAACTTCGGATCGATCAGCTGGCATCTCGGGCTGACGGAGATGCCGCTCTACCAGACCGCCAAGGCGGCGATCGATGGCATGACCCGGGCGCTCGCCCGCGACCTCGGCCGCGACAACATCCGGGTGGCGGCGATCGTGCCGGGCAACGTCCAGACACCCCGCCAGGAACGATGGTACTCGCCGGAGGGCGAGGCGGAGATCGTCGCCGCGCAGTGCCTGGATGGTCGGATCCAGCCGGCGGACGTCGCCGCGCTGGTCCTGTTCCTGGCCTCGGACGACGCCCGGATGTGTACGGCCCACGCCTACTTCATCGACGCGGGCTGGCGCTAGGACCGGCGCCGGGCAACCAAGCGGCCGGGCAAAGGATCGGCCGGGCGGAGGCGTCGACGGCGCTCCGGCCCGGCCCGCTTCCCTGCCTCAGTCGCAGGTCTCCTTCTTGACGGTCTTCGAGTCGCCCATGTCGTTCTCCTTGCGCACCGTCTTGGTGACGCAGCCGTCGCCGTGGTCGTGGACGGTCACGGATTTCGACTCGGAGGCCGGGCGGTCGACGACGACGGCCGGGCGGTCGCGCTCGATTACGGTGGTCTGTGCCTGCGCGGCGGCGCCGAGGCTCAAGAGGGCGGCGGTCGCGAGCAAGGTCATGCGCATGCTGAAACTCCAATACCGATTTCGGTAGCGGATAACGGCAATGCCAGCTTGGGCGTTCCGCGGCGTGTCGCGTCCTGAGGCGGGCCGAACCCGTAGAGAACTTGGCTCGGCCCGCGCGCCGTTCGGCATGAGGTGCAGCCGGAGCGACGGCGCCAATGACCGCGGAAGCCGACCCGTTGCAACCCCGGCGAACTACGTGCGCGGCGCGGCCGGCACTCAGCCGCCGGTCATCGGCGGGAAGAAGGCGATCTCGCGGGCCCCCGCGATCGGCGCGTCCGGCTTGGCGTGGGCCCGGTCGATCGCGGCGCGGACGACGCCGGGATCCTCGAAGGCGTAGGCGTATTCCTCGCCCCGGCCCCGGAGCCAACCGACGAGATCGGCGACGGTGGCGACCTCCGGCGGCGGCGCCAGCTCCTCCTCGGAGCGGCCGATCCGCTCGCGGACCCAGGCGAAATAGACGAGCTTCATCGCATCACCGTACCGGAGTCAGGGCAGGGACCGCGCGTCCCGGAGACGGATCCCTCAGCGCGGATCGTCGATGACGTGCTTGATCCCGGCCCGCATGTAGTCCCACCCGGTCCAGAGCGTGAGCGCGGCGGCGAGCCACAGGAGCGTCAGGCCGATCGGCTCGGTTCCCGGGAGCACCGTCTCGCCCGCCGGACCGGCCACCAGGAAGCCGAGGGCCAGGAGCTGCACGGTGGTCTTCCACTTCGCGATCCGGCTGACCGGCACGCCGACCTTCAGCTCCGCCAAATACTCGCGCAGGCCGGATACCAGCACCTCGCGGCACAGGATCACGATGGCCGCCCAGATGTTCGAGCCGACGATGGTGTGGTCCGCCGCCAGCATCAGCAGGCAGGCCGAGACCAGCAGCTTGTCGGCGATCGGATCGAGCATCCGGCCGAGCGCCGAGCTCTGGTGGTAGGTGCGGGCGACGTAGCCGTCGAGGTAGTCGGTGATCGCGGCCGCGACGAACACCCCCAGCGCCGTCCACCGCGCCGTGTGCGATTCGGGCCAGAACAGCAGCGCGACCATCACCGGCACGGCAACGAGGCGCCCGTAGGTCAGGCAATTCGCGAGCGTCCAGGCCGGCGACCGTCGTCGGGGAAGGACGGCGTTCATCGCAGGGGTGAAATCAGAGCGGGGCCCGGGCGTCAACGCCTCAGATTCCGCCGCGGCCATCGCGGCCGGGTTCTCAGGCGCCGGCATGAAAGAAGTCGTAGACCGCCCGCGCGGTGGCGGCGTTCACGCCCGGGGTCTTGGCCAGATCCTCGAAGGCGGCGCGCTCGATCGCCTTCACGGTCCCGAAGTGGTGCAGCAGCGCGCGCTTGCGGCTCGGACCGATGCCGGCGATCTCGTCCAACGGATTCTTCACCATCTCACGCTTCCGCTTGGCCCGATGGCTGCCGATGGCGAAGCGGTGCGCCTCGTCGCGGAGCCGCTGCACGAAGTAGAGCGTCGGGTCGCGCGGCGGAAGCTTGAAGGGTGGCCGGCCGGGCACGAAAAACGTCTCCCGGCCCGCATCCCGGTCGCGGCCCTTGGCGACGCCGACGAGCGGCACGCCCGCCA
Source organism: Methylobacterium sp. A52T (assembly GCF_053346095.1). Lineage (NCBI taxonomy): Bacteria > Pseudomonadati > Pseudomonadota > Alphaproteobacteria > Hyphomicrobiales > Methylobacteriaceae > Methylobacterium > Methylobacterium sp. A52T. The sequence goes on from NZ_JBKFBI010000060.1 coordinate 27,648, forward strand.
CGCCGACCTCCTCCAGCGCCGCCCGCGCGGCGTCGAGCTGGCCCTTGCCGCCGTCGATCAGCACGAGGTCCGGCCAGGCCGGGAACGCCTCGCTCTCCTCCGCCGGGGCGGCCACCGGCTCCGGCACGCCGCCCTCGGCGGGGGGCACGGCCGCCCCCCCCGCGGGGGCGGGGGCCGCCCCTCCCAGGCCGCCGCCGCCCCCCCCCCCCCGGCGGGGGGCCCCCCCGCCCCCGCCCCCCCCCCCGGGGCGCCGGCCACGGCCGCCTCGCGCTCGGTGCGCGGCGCCTCCTTCACGAGCCGCTTGAAGCGCCGCTGCAGCACCTCGCGCATCATGCCGTAATCGTCCCCGGGGGTCAGGTCCTCGGACTTGATGTTGAACGTGCGGTAATGCGCCTTCATGAAGCCCGTCGGGCCGGCGACGATCATGCCGCCGACCGCGTTCGTGCCCATGATGTGCGAGTTGTCGTAGACCTCGATCCGGCGGGGCGCCCCGTCGAGCCCGAAGGCCTGGCCGAGGGCGGCGAGGAGCTTGCCCTGCGAGGCCGTGTCGGCGAGGCGTCGCGCGAGCGCCTCCTTGGCGTTGCGCTGGGCGTAGTCGACGAGGTTCTTCCGCTCGCCGCGGCTCGGCCGGTGGATCTCGACGCGGTACTCCACCCGGCTCGACAGGGCCGCCGCGACTAGCTCCGCGTCCTCGATCGCGTGGCTCGTGAGCACCGTGCGGGGCGCGGGCTTGTCGTCGTAGAACTGGCCGATGAACGAGCCCAGCACCTCGTCGGGCGTCATCGTCCGGTCGGCCTTCGGGAAATAGGCGCGGTTGCCCCAGTTCTGGAAGTTCCGGAAGAAGAACACCTCGATGCAGAACTGGCCGGCCTGCTCGTCGAGGGCGAACACGTCCGCCTCCTCGACGCCCTGGGTGTTGACCCCCTGCACGCCCTGGATCGCCGACAGGGCGGCGATGCGGTCGCGGAACCGGGCGGCGCGCTCGAACTCCATCGCCTCGGACGCCTCCTGCATCTCGGCGCGCATCCGGTCCTTCACGGCGTTCGACTTGCCGGCGAGGAACGCCCGGGCGGAATCCGCCATGGCCGCGTAGTCGTCGGCGGCGATCTCACCCGTGCAGGGGCCGGAGCAGCGCTTGATCTGGTAGAGCAGGCAGGGCCGGGTGCGGTTCTCGTAGTAGCTGTCGGTGCAGGTGCGCAGCAGGAAGGCGCGCTGCAGGGCGTTCACCGTCCGGTTCACCGCCCAGACGCTGGCGAACGGGCCGTAATAATTGCCCTTCCGGCGCCGGGCGCCCCGGTGCTTGACGATCTGCGGGGCGGGGCCGTCGTCGGTGACCAGGATGTAGGGGAACGACTTGTCGTCCCGCATCAGCACGTTGAAGCGGGGCTTCAGCTGCTTGATCAGGTTGGCTTCGAGGAGGAGCGCCTCTGTCTCGGTCGCCGTGGTGACGAACTCCATCGCCGCCGTCTGCGAGATCATCCGGGCGATGCGGTTCGAGTGCGCCTGGCCCCGCGCGTAGGAGCCGACCCGCGCCTTCAGATTCTTGGCCTTGCCGACGTAGAGGACGTCGCCGCGATGGTCGAACATCCGGTAGACGCCGGGCGAGGACGGCAGGGTCGACCAGAACCGGCGGATCACCTCGGTTCCGGCCTGGACGGCGCCCGGCTCGAAGTCGAAATCGATCTCCGGCGCCTCCGTCTCGGGGAGGCCGGCTTCCGGCTCGTCGGCGGTCTCGTCCCGCTCGGCGTCGCGGCCGTCGTCGAAGGTGTCGGGGGGCAGGTCTGAGAGGGCTCTGCGGCTCATACCGCAGATCTAAGCGTTCCGGACCGCCAGGGGGACCGGGGCGGCGACAAAAATCGCGCGCCCGGTCGGCTCGATCAGTCGAACAGCGAGTCGATGTCGCTCTGGTCGACGTGGCCGATGTCGTGGTCGAGCTTGGGCCCGTTGAGCAGCGAGCTCTCGTCGTCCAGGGAGGTCGGCACCGGCATGACGGTGATGAGCTCCTTGAAGCTGTCGAGTTCCGACCACGTGGCGATGAGCCGGTCGAGATGCTCCTCGATGAACTTCATCACGCTGACGATCTTGGTGATCCGCTGGCCGGTCAGGTCCTGGAAGTTGCAGGCCTCGTAGGCGGTGATCACGCGCTCGAGGATCACGTCGACGTGCTGCTTCGTGCCGGGCGGCAGCGTCGCGGCGTTGAGCATGCCGGCGTGGCTCTCGATCTCCTCGATCGCGCCGAGGAGCTGCGTGGTGGCGCGCTCCGTCGAGTCGACCACCGCGTCGAGCTCGTCGGCCGCCCGGCGCATGCCCTTGCCGGTGTTCTCGGTCCGGTGCAGCGTCGCCAGCTCCGACTTGGTGCGGGTGATCGCCTCCTTCATCACGTCGAGCTCGGTGCGCATCGCCAGCGCCTCGTGCAGCTCGCGGCGGCACGATTCGATGGTCTCGCTCGCGCTCATCTGCGTGACGCGGCGCAAGTCCTGGATGGCGTTGAAGATATCCTCCAGGCGCTCGCTCGAGGCGGACGCCCCGGGCCCGGGAGGGGGAGCCGCGGGAAGCCCGAGACTGTCTTCGATGCGATAGCGCTTCTGGGTCATCGTCCGGGCGTGAGCGTTCGGGTTCCGTCGCCGCGACTGTCTACCATAACGGTTAGCGGACTGTGACTGCCGAGCTTGTTACCGCCGGCCCCGTGCGGCCGGGGCCCAGGGCCACGGCGGGGGTTAACCGCCGATTCACGCTGGTCGCGACGGGCCGGGGACGGGCCGGGTCGCCCCGGCGATTCACCACGTTCGTTCACCGGATTCGGTAAAATTCGACGGGATCGATCGCGGGCCGGGAGCACGGGCACCGGCTCGGGAGCATGCGACGATGCGGCGTTCAGTCCGTCTGGGAATGGGGGTGGCCGCGGCCGCGTTGGTGCTGTGCGGCCCCGCCCGGGCGCAGCAGGCGCGCTACGCCGAGGGCGGCTACGGCGGCGGGCTGATCGAGTATCTCGTCACCGGCAGCGCCGGCGGCGCGACCGGGCGCGGCTGGCCGCAGCGCGCGGCGCCGAAGCAGCGGGTCGCGGCCTATTCCGGCGAGTTGGTGCCGGTCGAGCCGGAACCGGCCCAAGGTTACGGGCAGGCGTACGGGCAGGCGTACGGGCAGGCGTACGGGCAGGCTTACGGCCAGCCCTATGGCCAGCCCTATGGCCAGGCCTCCGGCGCCCCTCAGGCCTACGGTGCGCCCCAGGAGGATCCGGGCCGGATCGGCCGCGCGGTCTCCCCGGAGTACCAGCGCCAGGAAGTGGCCTTCACGGGGCGTCAGAAGCCCGGCACCATCGTGATCGACACCGCCGGCAAGCATCTCTACCTGGTGCAGGCGGGGCAGCGCGCCCTGCGCTACGGGATCGGCGTCGGCCGCCCCGGCTTCGCCTGGAGCGGGCTGAAGACGGTGAGCCGCAAGGCGGAGTGGCCGGACTGGACGCCGCCGGCCGAGATGCTGGCCCGCCGTCCCGACCTGCCGCGCCACATGGCCGGCGGACCGGAGAACCCGCTGGGCGCCCGCGCCCTCTACCTGGGTTCGTCGCTCTACCGGATCCACGGGACGAACGAGCCGAACACGATCGGGCAGTCGGTCTCGTCGGGGTGCATCCGCATGATGAACGACGACGTCATCGATCTCTACGAGCGCGTGCCGGTGGGGACGCGGGTCGAGGTCCTCTGAGCGGCAGACGCGGCCCCGGTCGCGGATCGGACCTTCCGGATACGAGAAAGGCCCGGCCGCGCCTGACGCGACCGGGCCTTCCGCTGCGTCTCAGGGACGATCAGGTCCAGTCGCTGTCGTCGCCGCCGCCGAGGTCGCCGCCGAAATCACCGCCCGGATCGCTGTAGCCGGCGTCCTGGAAGCTGCCCATGTCGCCGCCGCTGTTGTCGAGGGCCGAGCCGAGATCCTGGTTGCCGCCGCCATCGCCGTAGTAGTTGTTGACGACGGTCTCGCCCCCACCGCCGAGACCGGCGGCCGCGGCGCTGCCGAGGCTCGAATGGCCGCCCGCGAAGGCGTTCGACAGGGCGCTGCCGAGGAGCATGCCGCCCGCCGCGCCGGCCGCCATGGGCAGGGCCGTCGCCATGAAGCCGCCGCCGCGCGCCGGCGCCTGGGGCTGGCCGCCCCACGGGCCGCCCTGCTGCTGCGGGTAGCCGCCCTGCTGCGGGTAGCCCTGCTGCGGGTAACCCTGCTGCGGGCCGCCCTGGTTGCCCCAGGGCTGGCCGCCCGGACGCGGCTGCCCGTAGCCGGGCTGGGGCTCCTGGCGCTGCTGGCTGCCGCCGCCGAAGATGCTCGACAGGAAGCCGCCGCCCCCGGAGGACTGGGCCGGGGCCGCCTGGCTGCGGGCCTGCTCCAGTTGCTGATTGAGGCTCTTGATCGCCTCTTCCTGCACGTAGATCAGCTGCGCCATCGCGTAGGGCGCGTAGGGCTGCGCGCGGAGCTTGTCGGCGATGAACCGCTCCGCCTCAGCGTCGCGGGGCTGGGTCTGCGCCTGCTCCAGCCGCTGGAAGATTCCCGAAATGACGTCGCGTTCTTCGCTGTTCATGGAGTCGTCCTCCTCGAATCTCACCCGCGGGCCCGAACGCGCCGCATGGCAGCTAGGACATGGGTGCGCGGCGACGCTTTGTCAGGGGGATTGCGAAAACTTCATCCGCGGGTCCCGAAACGCGAGAAGCCCGGCCTGCGGGCCGGGCTTCCCTGACGCGGATCGTGCGGGTGCGGCCCCCGGCCCGCCCCGGCGCTCCCACCAGGGGGCGGACTCG
>NZ_JBKFBI010000061.1:0-31880 GCF_053346095.1 Methylobacterium sp. A52T
GCGGCTTCTGCGGAGGCAGCAGCGGGGCGATCTGCTCCCACTGCGCGTCAGTCAGTTCAAAGCGTCGCATCAAGCCCACATGGGCCTGACCTCCCAGCCTGTGAACCCCTTTGCAGAGACGCCCTAGCGCCCCTTGACCGCGTACTCCCAGACCGGCGGCCCCCAGATCTGCCCGGGCTTCGTCCGGTAGCCTGAGAACCGGTCGAACACGATCCGGTCTTGCTCGACGCCGATCACCGGGCTGTCGTTGACCATCAGCGCGCCGGCATACTCCACGCGCAGGGAGCCGTGCTCGGGATGGACGCCGAAGAGCTGCTCCGCCGTCCAGCCGAGCCGGTGCGCCTCGGCGCCGTGCTGGTCGATGAAGGCCAGCGCGTTCGCCCGCATCGCCGCCCAGCGCGAGGGGGTCAGATACCGGCACGGCGAGGCGTGCTCGGACAGGCGCTCGATCTGGTCGCGCCAGGAGGCGACGGCGGGCGGGAGGGCTGACATGCTGGCGGGGGTATGGCTGAATGGTTGCCGGTCCGCTAACCCTTCGCTCGGCCCCGCCCCGATCTGCTCACGTGGCGGGGGCATGAGGCGGCAGATCAAAAGCGGCGCATGTAATCTCCGAGTTCGAGGCTCATCCCCGCTTGGAAGCCGATGTGCCACGCCCGAACTTCAGCCGGTAGCGCGCCGGCTCGCAGATGCTCTTGGGCCACGATTATCCCGACCTCCTCGATCCGGCGCACAAGGCCCTGAACGCTGCCTGTCTCCGGGCTCAGCGTCTTGATCATCTCGCTCGCTGCAAGCCGACCAGCTTTTTCGCCTCGAGCGGTGGGAGGCAGGGATGCGCTCTGCGACGGCATGGGTCTCGATTGCCTCGTCGAGGAAAGCCGATACGCAACGCGGCCCGGCGACAAAATGGCCGGCCTTGGTTTCTGTGTCGTGCGGATGCCGGCGGCCGAGCCGTCCCGCGCCGGGATTCCAGGCACGAAAAAGCCCGCGCCGGCGGACCGGGCGGGCTTCTTAGGCTCGGCACCGACAAGGGAGGAATCCCGCCAAACCTGACACTGAGAGTGGTTGAGGAGCAGGGAAAGACAAGCCCCCAACGGTAGTGACGCAGGGAGCGAGGACTCGACGCCCGCCCAGGCAAATCGAACCACCTACCTTTGAAAGCGTTCACGCCCCGCAACAACGGAGAGCACGACATGAAGGTGATCTCAGCGACCGTCCTTGGCCTGGCGCTACTCAGCGGAGCCGCTCCGGCCTTCGCGCAGCCATACGGCGGACGCGACTACGGCTACGATCGCGGCGACTACGGACCCCGTGACCGTGGCTACGGAGATCGGGGCTATGGCGATCGGGGCTACGGCGACCGTGACCGCCGCGACTACGATCGGGATTATGATCGAAGCTCGCGGGGCGGGCGTGGCGACTACGCTTTCAACGAGGAGGAGTATCTGCGCTGCAATCCAGACGTGCGCCGAGCCGTCATAGGCCGAGCGATCAAGTCCGGTCTGGAACACTACCGCAAGGTCGGGATGGCCGAAGGCCGGAAGCTGACCTGCAACTAGAGCTCATCGGAAGAGCAGAGCAGGATGCGAAAAACCCCGCGCGGCGGTGCCGGCGGGGCTGAAGGTGGTGAGTCTCGCTGATGGGATAGCACCGCGTCGGGCGCCGCGACATCACCCGTTCGGGGGAGACCATCGCGCACGAAAAAACCGCCGCGGCCGGAGCCGGGCGGTTCCGCATCGCCCCCGCGCTTAGCAGCCTCACTCCGCAGCCACAGCAGCCTTCTTCCGGCCCTTGGCCTTGGGTGCCACTGCAACCGGCTCGTCGGCGGCGGCAGCCTTCGGGGCCGCATTCCGGCGCTGCGTCCCCAGCCCCGCGTTGCGAGCGAACTCGGCACGCATGGCCGAGTAATTGGCGGCCGTGGATGGGTAGTCGTGCGGAAGGCCGAAGCGCTCCCGGTACTCTTCGAACGTCAGGCCGGCCCCGGTGATGTGGCGCTTGAGCGTCTTGTAGGGCTTGCCGTCGAGGAAGCTGATCAGCGCGTCCGGCGTGATGGATTTCCGGATCTGCGAGGGAGTGGCCTTCTCCACCTTGGGCTCGACGGGAGCAGCGGCACCCTTGAGCCCGGCGAGAGCTCGATGGACCTCGGCCAGGAGGTCCGGAAGGTCGGCCGAGCGCACCGAATTGTTCGACACGTAAGCCGCGACGATCTCGGTGGTCAGCTCAATAAAGTCGGTCTGTTCCGACGCAGAAATTGAGGCGCTCTCGTCCATTTTCAACTCCTCGATGGGCGCGCCAGGAACAGGACCAATTCCATCGTTCGTCAAGTGTTATCTTCGGTTGATCGAGAGATTTCGACCGATATCGACCTAATTCTAGAGGATTTCTGATTCATGGCGCCAGACACAATCCCTTAACTCCAGTCCGACAGATCCTCTTTCGCGCCCGGATCCGTTACCCCATATCGGCGGTGAGCCCCCCGCGGCCTTTCACCCTGAGGGAGGTGGCTCGAAGGCCCGCCTGCCGAAGCCCGGTCACCTCGATCTGCCCGTGGAAAAAGGACTGGCCGAAGCGCTCGATGTGCCGGCCCAGCTCGGCCACATGCTCGCGGAGCTCCGACATCCAGCGGCCGCCACCCCCGCCCAGGCCACCCGCTGGCGGATCCGGGATCTCCAGACCGCTACGGGTGATCGAGCGGATCGAGCCGTCCGGCATCCGCATGGTCCCATCGCCTAGATCGAGGCCTTCCTTCCCGTCGAGGCCCTTGATCAGCTTGGGCTCGAGCGCAGCCGCATCCTTGGCCACACCGGCGCCCAACGGCGCCCGATCGCCCCGGCGGATGGCTGCACGGAGGGCCGAATTGAAGGGGACCCAGTCCTTCGGCCGGCCGCTGCTCGCTCGAAGCAGAGCCAGCGCCACGCGCGTCTGCTTCTCCAGAGTGATCTTGTCACGAGACGCCGTCAGTTCGTTGGTCTGATTGCGTCTGAGCGGCAGCGAGCCAAGCTCCATCCTGCATTCGAGACAGCGTCCGGCGCGTCATAGAGGCGTTGGAGTAGGAGCGGGGTGTGGTCGACCGCGCGATTGATGCAGCGGTAGACCGGTCCCCGGCATGGGGCAGGAAGGTGACCCTTCTGACCTCTGTGCCGGGCATCGGATCGACGATCGCGCGGACTTTGATCGCAGAGCTGCCCGAGCTGGGGAGCCTTGACCGAAAGCAAGTCGCCGCGTTGGTCGGCTTGGCCCCTTGGACGCGGCAATCCGGTCAGTGGCGTGGCAGGAGCTTTATCGCGGGCGGTCGCGCGCCCGTCCGCACGGCGCTGTTTATGGGCGCTCTCGTGGCCAGCCGTCACAACGCTGCGCTGAAAACCTTCCGTGACCGGCGCATCGCGGCCGGCAAGCCCAAGCTCGTTGCTCTGATTGCCACTGCTCGGAAGCTGATCACCATCCTCAACGCCATCCTGAGGGACGGAGCGCCATGGCAAACCGCTTGACCGGCAAGACAGTCGCTCACTCGGCTCGGTCCAAAATGCCGGTCAGGTCAGGTCGATGTCACCTCGGCCCGCCCGGAACGGCGGGTTCCACCGGCCTATCGAGCATGTCGAAGCAAACAGTTCCCGCTCGGTGAACAGTGCGTGGTCGTGCCCATTGAAGGAACTCGATAGCGCGGCGCAGACCGTCCGCTTCAATGCCATTTCGCTCGAAAGCGAAACGTCCCGAAACCACCCCGAGCCGCCATTCCGGCGGCGACCCAAGCCGGACGGTTATTGTCGCTCGTTCTTCGTTCGAAAGCAGATGGGGTGGATGGCTCCCGCTCCGACTGACGGCATCTCGGTGCCAAGATGAGGTTGCTGTCGAAACAGCAGCCACGCAGATGCAGGAGCCATCCCCATGGAGATCACCACCGTCGGCATTGATCTGGCCAAGAGCATCTTTCAGGTTCACGCCGTCGATGCAGCTGGGCACGTCGTCGTGCGCAAGGCCTTGAGGCGGGCGCAGGTCACGCCGTTCTTCGCCAAGCTGCCGCGCTGCCTGGTCGGCATGGAGGCGTGCGGCACGGCGCACCACTGGGCCCGGGAGCTCATGAGCCTCGGCCACGACGTGCGGCTGATGCCGCCGGCTTACGTGAAGCCGTATGTGAAGCGCGGTAAGACCGATGCGAACGATGCCGCAGCCATCTGTGAGGCGGTGACGCGCCCGAGCATGCGCTTCGTGCCGGTGAAGTCGACCGAGCAGCAGGCGGCGCTGGCGCTGCACCGGACGCGCGACCTGCTGGTCAAGCAACGCACGCAGCTGGTGAACATGATCCGCGGCCTGCTCGCCGAGTTTGGGATCGAGATGGCGCGGGGCCTGCGGCACGCGCTCGAACTGGCGGCCCGGCTCTCGGCCGGAGACGCGGCCGAGGTGCCGCCGTTAGCCCAGCGCGTGGTGACCGGGCTGGCCGATCAGATCGGTGCCTTGCAGATTCAGCTCACCCGACTGGAGAAGGAGTTGCTCGCCTGGCATCGGGACAGCGACCTGTCGCAGCGGCTTGCGACGATCCCGGGTGTCGGCATCGTGTCGGCAACCGCGTTGGCCGCCTCGGTGAGCGAGCCCGAACGCTTCCGCTCCGGTCGGCAGTTCGCGGCCTCGTTGGGCCTGACACCGCTGCAGAACTGCAGCGGCGGCAAGGAGCGCCTGGGCCGGATCTCACGCATGGGCGACCGCTACCTGCGCCGGCTGCTCGTGGTCGGCATGACCTCTCTGGTCCGGCGCGCGAAGGCGATGCCGACCTCGGTCGATCCGCGGCTGTCGACGCTACTGCAGCGCAAGCGGGTGCGCGTGGTGACCGTTGCGGCGGCCAATCGCGCGGCGCGGGTCGCCTGGGCGATCATGACCCGCGGCGGCACCTACCGCGCACCGGCGGCCGCGGCCGCCTGACAGCACGGCGAGGAGACGTTTCCAGGTTGCGAGGACGATGAGAGTTGATGGCGAACCGGTCAGACCGGGAGCCGGGACACCCCGCCGGCTGTCCAGGGCATCTTAGCCCGCAAAGCAGAGTGGGACCCAGCTCGCGGATACCATCAGGGCCAGCGGTCAACATGAACGACTGCATCGACAGGCCGGACACAAGACTGCACCCGACCCACGCGTCAGAAGCTCAATTCGCCACTTGCAAGGCGGGAGCCATCCACACAAGACGTGCAGGGCGGCTTCGCCGCCTGTGTGGGCTTGTCGCGAACGGCTTCAGCTACGCATTTGTCGGATCTGCATCTCCACGTGCATTGCGCCGGATCACCTGCGGCGGCTGCCCGAACGCCCGGAGGAAGGCCCGGCGCATGCGGTTGCGATCCGCGAAGCCGGTCTGGTCGGCGACGGCGTCGATGGGATGCCGGCTGCGCTCCATCAACACGCGCGCGGCCTCGACGCGCAGGTTCTCGACCGCCTTGGCTGGCGATTGGCCGGTCTCGGCGTGGAAGACGCGGCTGAACTGGCGCGGGCTCAGGTGGGCGGCCGCTGCCAACTCCTCGACCGAGAGCGGGCGGTGGAGGTTCTGTTTGGCGTAAGTCAGGGCCGCCTGGATGCGGTCCGACTTCGCGTCGAGGTCGAGCAAGGTCGAGAACTGCGACTGGCCACCGGCCCGGCGATGGTAGAGTACAAGCTTCTTGGCGATCTCCTTCGTCACCTCGTGACCGAGATCCGCCTCGATCAGAGCAAGCGCGAGGTCGATGCCAGCGCTCATGCCCGCCGACGTCCAGATCGGGCCGTCGTTGATGAAAATGCGGTCCGTGTCGGCCGAGCAATCCGGAAACTGGGACTGTAGCTCCCGCGCGTGCATCCAGTGCGTCGTGACCCGCCGTCCGTCGAGCAGGCCGGCCTCGCCGAGGACGAAGGCCCCTGTGCAGATGGCGGCAACGCGCCGGGCGTTTTCGGCCGCGCGCTGAACGAGCGCGACGAGCCCGGGCGTCGACGGTTGCACGAAGGTGCCGCCGCCGATGATGAGCGTGTCGAAGGGCGTTTCGCCGAATGCCTCCGTCTCCACGTTCATGCCGGCCGAGGTGCCGACCGGACCTCCATGCTCGGAGATGAAGTGGATGTCGTAGGTTGCCGCGTCCGCCGCGAGATTGGCGACCTCGAAGGCCGGCACGGCCGCTAGCGCCATCATCGAGTAACCCGGATAGACGACGAAGCCGACGCGCTGCATGCCCGCCTCTATGACCTAAATCGACGCAACTATGACATTTGCGCCGCGCAAGGGCAACGGTAGCTTTCTCCCATCGACCGCCGCCAACCCGTGGCGCGAAGAAAGAGGAGAGCGACGATGACCACTCAATCCACGAAGGACCTTGCTGTCGTGACCGGTGCATCTGCCGGTATCGGCGCGGTTTACGCCGACCGCCTCACCAGACGGGGGTATGACCTGCTGCTAGTCGCTCGAAACGATGAGCGCCTGCAGGCGCTGGCCGACCGCCTGACCCGCGAGACGGGGCGCAAGGTCGAGCCGTTCAAGGCCGATCTGGGACGCAAAGACGATCTCGCGCGCCTGGAGGCTCGCCTGCGCGAGGACGCGAGCATCACCATGCTCGTGAACAACGCGGGCATCGGCTCCGTCGCCTCGACCCTTCAGGCCGACGTGGAAACGATGGACGCGATGATCCAGCTCAACATCACCGCGCTGACCCGCCTGACCTACGCAATCGCTCCGGCCTTCGTGGGGCGCGGATCGGGGACCATCATCAACATCTCGTCCGTCGTCGGCATCGCGGTCGAGATGCTCAACGGCGTCTACAGCGCCTCGAAATCCTACGTCCTCAGCTTCGGCCACGCGCTGCAGAAGGACCTCGCGGACAAGGGCGTGCGCGTCCAGACCGTGCTGCCCGGCGCGACGGCTACAGAGTTCTGGGATGTCGCCGGTTACGCGGCACAGAAGACCTCGGCGATCACGATGTCGGCGGCCGATCTGGTCGACGCGGCTTTGGCCGGTCTCGACCAGGGCGAGCTCGTCACCATCCCGGGACTGCAGGACGTGTCCGACTGGACGCGGTGGGAGGAAGGTCGCCGGGCCCTGGCCGCCAAGTTCGGCAACGCCAAGCCGTCGGCGCGCTATGGGCTTACGACCCCGAACGCAGCCTGAACCTGAGGCCATCCATGCCGTACCTTCAGCTCGACGTCATCGGCCCACATTCCGTGGCCTCCAAAAAGCGCCTCGCGGCGCAGATGAGCCAGACCTATGCGGAGATGATGTCGGTCGACATCAGGCGGATCAGCGTCGCCATTCGCGAACTCGGCGAGGGTGGCGTGTGGCGGATACCCGAAGCCGGTGGCGAGCCGGTGCCGGTCTCCGTGATGATGCTGGACATCCGCAAGGGACGCCCGGCCGAGCTACGGATGGAGGTCGCCAAGGCGCTGTGCGCCCACTGCGTCGAGATCCTCGGGCTGAGCGAGGATCGCCTCAACGTGGAGTTCACGCAGCATTCCGGCGACGAGATGTATCACCCGACCCTCGGGGGCTACAGCCCCGAGTGGTCGCCGGACGAGCGATAATCCGTGTCGCAAACGGTTCTGGCCGAAAGCGGCAGGTCCGCTCTCGGATAATCGGTGGACCGGAAGCCGCGATGGCGCGAGGTCCGGATTGGCTCATGTCCAGGCGCGCAGGCGGCCGGAGTCCAGTGCTTCCTGTGCGCAGCGATAGCCGAGCTCGGCCGTCGTCTCGAAGCTCGACCACGCCCGCAGGTCGACGCCGGCGAGGGCGGGTTTGAGCAGGACGGCGGCGCGGGTGACGGCCGCCATGGTCTGGGCGCCGCTCGACACCATGGCGGAGCGCAGGAGCAGGTGGGCGATGCCGGGAAGCTGGTCCGAGATGCCCAGGAAGCGCCGGAACGCCTGCGCGCCCCGACCCTGCCGCGCCATGACTTGGAAGGCGGCGTCGCTGCCGACATCCACCGCGAGGACCGGCCCGCGGTCGAGGTCAGCCATCACGTCGGCGGGCAGATTGTTCATCATGCCACCATCCACGAGGATGCCGTCCGCACTCGCCACCGGAGGCAGCAACCCGGGAATGGCGATGCTGGCCCGAATCGCCCGGTCGAGGGGGCCCGCCCAGTGGACCATGGCGGTGCCGGTGGTGAGATTCGAGGACACGCAGAAGAACGGGCGCCAGAGATCCTCGATGCGGGCATCCCCGAAGCGCGCAGCCAATCCCGCATCCACCTTGGCTCCGCGCGTCAGGGCGTGGAACGGCAGGGTGTAGTCGTCGAGAGGATTGCGTCCGACGAAGGACGCGACCGTGTCGGCCTCGATCGCGTCAAGGCTCCAGTCCAGGGCGACGCTGGCGGCCAGGATCGAGCCCATGCTGGTGCCGCCGACGAGATCGATGTCGAGCCCGGCCTCGGCGAGCGCCCGCAGGACGCCGAGATGGGCGAGGCCGCGGGCCCCGCCTCCGCCGAGGACGAGGGCGCGGGCATGGCCGGACGCGATCCGGGCGAGCCGGGCGAAGTCGCCGGCGTGGTTCTCGCGGACCTGGAGCCGCAGGGAGAAGGGGAGCGCGGCGACGTCCGGATGCAGGGGGCGCGGCAGGCGCCCCTCGGCAGGCTGTGCCACCGCGAGGTCCATGCGGATCCAGGGAGAGCGGATCGCGGCCAGGTAGGCCGCCGCGCCCGGCCGCGGTGGCGCACCAGGCTCGGCCAGCAGCAGGACGTGGTCGGCGTGACGCAGACAGAGCTGGCACCAGGGGCAGTCGATCTGGTGGGCGACGAAGACCGTGCGGTCGTGCGCCTGCTCGTAGCGGTGGAACCATGCCTCGTCGGCCTCGGGCGGCCATTCGGACAGGCAGCCGGTCCGCCCCGGCAGCGCGGCGTCGAGGGCCCGCGCCAGCCGCTCGCCGAAGGCCGTCGCCGTGCGGCCCTCGGTCACCGCCAGGACGGCGAAGCTCCGCGGCGCGTGGCGCAGGGTCACGCCCGTATGGGCGATGCGCAGCCGCGCGGCCAGGATCCGAGCGAAGTAAAGCAGCGTCCCGGGATGGGCGGCGATCAGATCGGCGAACGCGTCTCGGGAGAGTCGCAGGAGGTGCGTGTCGCGCAGGGCCGTCGCGGTGATCGAGCGCGGCTCGCCGGTTAGAAGGGCGAGCTCGCCCACGGTGTCTGGTGGGGACAGGCGGATGAGGCGGCGCACGCTGCCGTCGCGCGGGTCGCCGGTCGAGAGGCCGACCGCGCCGCTAACCAGCGTGTAGAGCGCGTCGGCCTCGTCCCCCTCCTCGAACAATGGCCGTCCCCCGGCGACCGCGACCGAGGTCATCCGCGCCCGGACCGCGTCGGCGGCCTCTCCGCCGAGGTCGGCCAGGAACGGGATCTCCGCGCGCGCCGACGCGATGGCGGCGGGGCCAGGCACGAGGTCGCAGATGTCGAGACGTTCGGTGCTCATCGGCCGGCGCGCCGCAGCAGGTGATCCGCGAGGATCCTGAGCGCCGCACCGCTGCCGACGCGGCCGAGACCGAGGCGCAGGCGGTCCGCGGGGATCGACACCAGCGCAGAGTGCCACAGGGCGGAGGGCAATACGAGGACGCCGTCCTCCGCCGCGAGAATCCGCGCGAAAGTGGTCGCCCCCTCCCGCCCGCGGAAGCGAGGACAGGCGAAGGCGAGGTTCCTCGGCTCGTCCGGATCGAACAGGTCCGGATGGCGGTCGAGGAGCGCCCGCAGGCGGTGAAGGTTGCGTTGCCCGATCCCGCGGGCGCGGCCGGTCAGGTGCGGCTCGGCCTGCAGCGCGACCTGCGCCAGGATCTCGCTCGGCCGGGCGAGGCAGCTCGACAGCAGATTCTTGGCCGCGAGGATGCGGTCGAGCAGCCCGCGGTCGCGACAGGCGGCCCAGCCGACGCGCAGCCCCGGAAGCCCGAACCCCTTCGACAGCCCGTTGATGGAGATTCCGCGCTCGTACAGGTCGACGACGGGCGGAACGGCGCGCTCCGGGTCGCGATCCGTCTGGCGGTAGACCTCGTCGTTGACGAGCCACAACCCGTGTCGGCGGCAGAGGTCGATCAGGCCGCCCAGGGTCGCTCGATCCAGCACCGCACCGGTCGGGCTGTTGGGGAAGTTCGTCAGCACGAGGCGCGTGTTCGGCCGGATGGCCGCCGCGAGGCGGTCGAGATCGAGGGGCCAGTTTCGGTCCGGGCGGAGCGCGACGCCGTCGGCCGCGCACAGGCGGGTCACGACGAGTTCCGAGGGCTGGTAGATCGGCACCACGACCACCGCGTGGTCGGCCGGACCGAGCAGCGCGCTCAGCACGCAGGTCACCGCTTCCTGCGCGCCCGCACTGATCAGCACATCGTCCGCCTCGAGCCGATGGTAGCGGGCGGAGACGGTGGCGCGCAGCCGGGGGGCGCCGCGCGGGTCGGCGTAACCGAGATCCGCCGCCCGCCAGCGCCGAAGATCCTCCGGGCCGGCGAGATGCAGCAACGCGGCGAGCGTCAGCGGTTCCGAATCCGAGGCCGCAAGGGCGTGGTGCGCGCAGCCCGACCAGCGGTCAAGATACGCCGCCAACGCGAACGCGCGCGATGGCACGATCCCGTGATCCTGCCGCGTGTCGGGGACGGCCTTCTCCGTCCGGGGGGCGGCCCACAGGCCCAATCCAGCGTCGTCCTCGAGCGCCATCGTCGACCTCACGCGCCCCGCGCCGGCCCTGCGGCGACGCGCAGGTAGGTCGCGCCGATCCGCGTGGCGGCCCGCAGCGTCCCACCGAGCGAACCGGCCACCTTCGAGGATCCGCCCAGACGGCGGCGGTAGGGCATCGGCACCTCGCGGATGCGCAGGCCCGCGCGGGCGGCCTGCATCTGCATCTCGATGTTCCAGCCGTAGGTCAGCTCGCGCAGGTCGAGGGCCTTCAGCGCGGCGCGGTCGATGGCGCGGAAGGCGCACATGTCGGTGTAGCGCACGCCGTAGCGCAGGCCGATGCCGAGGCCGGCGAGGCGGCCGGCGAGGACCTGGTGCCAGAGCATCGATCCCGGCTCTCGGCTCCCCAGGGTGCGCGAGGCGAGGACGAGGTCCTGGCTGCCGGCGAGCACCGGCCCGGCGATCCGCTCGATCAGGTCTCCGCGGTCCGCGCCGTCGCCGTCGAGGTAGACGATGGCGCGCGAGGCCGGGTCGGCCGCGGCCGACCCGAGGGCGCAGGCCCGGCCGTAGCCGCGCCCGGCTTCGATCACCCGGGCACCCGCGGCCCGCGCGACGGCCTGCGTCCCGTCGGTCGAGCCGCTGTCGGCGACGATGATGTCGGCCGCGTAGGCCGGCGGGATCTCGCGGATCACCGCGCCGATCGCCTCGGCCTCGTTCAGGGTCGGGATGACGATGCTGATCGGGTGCATCGCTCAGAGGCTCCAGCGCAGGCCGCAGTTCCCGCACGGGGCGGGCGGCGCGTCGGAGAGGAGTGATGTGCGGAAGTCGCGATAGGCCTCGCCGTTCCAGATCTCCCGGAGCGTGGCCTGCGTGGCGTCGCCCAACGTGTAGTTGGAATAGCCGCGCACCGAGAACGGAGCGATGCAGCAGGGCAGCGCCCGACCGTGGGCGGTGACGTACATCAGGGACCAGGGTCGCCGACAGGTGGCCCAGGCACGGTCGTCCTGCCGCTTCAGGCTGATTCCGGGCTCGGTCGCGCCCGAGGCGTCGAGCGTCACCCCCAGCGAGCGGCCCAGTGCCTCGGCCTCGGCGATCGCCGCGGTCTCCTCGGCCCGCGCGCTCTCGAACAGCGACAGGTCGGCGCGGGCCATGCCGTATCCGGCCTCGTCGAAGACGAGGCGCTGCAGGTGAACCTCGGTCACGCCCATCTCGGCGGCAAGCCGCACGAAGGCGGGGAGCTGGTCCACGGTCTCCTTGAGGCCCGTCAGCCAGAGCGAGACCCGGGGCGTCGTGGCGCCGGTCGCCTTCTGGAACGCGACGAACTTGCCGACGTCGCGCACGATGCGGTCGAAGAAGTCCTTGCCGCGCACCCTGCGGTACGAGGCCCGGTCGGCGGCGTCGAGGGAGACGCGCAGCTCGTCGAGCCCGGTGTCGATCAGCTCCCGGAAGCGCTTGGGCTGCATCAGGGTGCCGTTGGTGTTGAACAGGACGTAGGTGCCGCGATCCTTGAGGTAGCGGACCATCCGCGGCAGGTCCTTGACCAGCATCGGCTCGCCGACCCCGTGGAGCACGACCCGGGCGACGTTCGGCACCTGGTCGACGATCCGCGTGAACAGATCCCAGCTCATGTCGGCCGGGGGTTCCAGGGTCTCGAAGGTGCGCGGGCAGGTCTCGCACAGCAGGTTGCAGCGGTTCGTGACCTCCAGATAGAGGCAGACCGGCGGCGCTACGGCCTCGGAGGCGCGGTCGGTACCGATCGCCTCGAAGTAGCGGCGCGGATCCTTCAAGGCGGCTGAGGCCGTCATCGGGCGGTTCCTTCCTGAAGGGCGGCGAGGGGCGCGGTGCGGGCCTGCCACAGGGAGCGGGCGGCCAGGACCAGGGCCGGGACGAAGACCAGGGACGGCCACAGGAAGCGGTCGTTGAACGGATCGATCAGGAACAGGATCGGCGCCGCGCCGAGCCAGATCAGGGCCGGGGCCGGGGCGACCACCGCGGGCAGTGCCAGCCAGGGGTAGTACCAGGCGTAGTGCGGGCTAGCCGCGCAGGTGGTGAGGGCTGCGAGGAGCCCGGCATCGCGGCACAGCGCGACCGCGTCGAGCGCGGGTGCCCGGTCGCGGCCGAAGGCGATCCGGAGCGCGAGCGCGGCGAGGGTCAGGCCGGCGCAGACCAGGTAGGTCCGCAGCAGGCCCGGGGGGCTGAGCCCGAGATGGCCGAGCCCGGCGAGCAGCCAGTAGCCCGCGCCGGTCTCGTACCCCTCCTCGGCCCCGTAGCCCCCGGCGAAGCCGAGCACGTTCGCGCCGGCGCCGAGATAGGGCAGGTAGAAGACCGCGATCACGGTCGCCCCGACGAGCATCGGCCGCCACAGCCGGCCACCGCGCACGAAGGCGGGCGCCACCGCGACGGGCAGCAGCTTCACCAGCGTCGCCGCGCCGAGGAGCGCGCCCGCGAGCCCGTACCGACGGCGGGTGCGGGCCAGCAGCGCGAGGCCGAGGAGGCCGATCGCCACGGCGTCGACGTGCCCGTCGCGGGCGAAGGACCACAGGGCGAGCGGGTTCCAGGCGTAGATCAGGATCCGGGCCGACGGCAGGCCGGCCCCGCGCAGGATCGCGAGCATCGCCAGCATGCCCAGGGCCTCGAAGCCCAGCATCGCCAGCTTCATCCCGGTGACGCCGTGCGAGACCTGGCCTACGGCGGCGAAGACCATCTGCGCCGCGGGCGGGTAGATCGTGCGGGCGTAATCCTTCCGGTTGATCAGCGGGTAGATCGCCGGGTCGCGCAGCCGTTCGAGGGCCGGATCGGCCGGGATGTAGCGGTAGGGGTTGATCCCGGCAGCCTGAACCTGGCCGTCCCAGACGTAGCGGTAGATATCCGTTGATAGGAACGGCGGCGCCGGCAGCAGCGCGGCCCGCATAAGCACGGCGACGCCGAGGATCGTCCACAGGGCGGTCCGCGGCAGCCGCTCCCGCAGCACGAGGCGCACGGCGAGGAGGTAGGCTACGAGGTCGAGGAGTACGACGCATATGAATGCGCCGGAGCCGGCCGCCGAGCCGACGTCTTCGGCGCCCGGCACGTGGATCGCAAGCGCGCCGACATTCACGGCCAGCAGCACGAGGCCGAGGGCCGCGAGCCGGCGCGCGGGGCTGGCGAAGAGCCGGGTCATGCCGGTACGGCCTCCGACGTCTCCAGAAGCCGCGTCAGGATCGCACGCGTCGCCGGGGCGGCGTAGCCGGTCCTGTCGGCCGAGAGCTGGGCGAGCGAGGCCGCGTCGTCGACGTCGTACCAGGGCTCGAGCTCAACTAGGGCGAGGCCGATCTCGCGCGCCCGGGCGCGGGTGGCGGCCGCGACGGTGTCGGTGCTCCAGGCGATGTCGGCGAACAGGCGGGCGTGAGCCTGCTTGAGGCCGAGGATGTAGTAGCCGCCGT
Source organism: Methylobacterium sp. A52T (assembly GCF_053346095.1). Classification (NCBI taxonomy): domain Bacteria; kingdom Pseudomonadati; phylum Pseudomonadota; class Alphaproteobacteria; order Hyphomicrobiales; family Methylobacteriaceae; genus Methylobacterium; species Methylobacterium sp. A52T. The sequence continues at coordinate 13,994 of NZ_JBKFBI010000061.1, forward strand.
CGTCGCAGGCGCCGAGCACGGCCCGATCCCCAGGCGCGAGCAGGAGCCGGGCCGCTAGGACGAGGAGGCGCGTCGGAAGGGTCGGGATGTCGGAGCTCAGCACGCAGGCTGCCGCATGTCCGTGCGCGAGCATGCCCTCGATGGCCTGCAGCAGGCAGCGGCCGAAGCCTTCGACCGCCACCGGTGCTGGTGTGCTTCCATCCGCGAGGACGAGGTCCGTTCCGACGGCCAGATGGGGGACGACCAAGGTCTCGGCGCCGCGCGGCGCATAGGCCGCGTAGGCGGCGATCGGCGCGGCGCGCGCCGCCTCCTGGATGTTAGCGGTCGTGTCGCGCAGGAAGGCGGCGCTCAGGCGCGCTGCCTGGTCGGGGCTCAGCGGCGGGCACAGCCGCGTCTTGGAGCGGCCGCTGCGCGGCGCTTTGGCCATCACGCCGATCGCACAGGTGGCGGACGATCCGGACGTCGATGTCGGTGCCATCTCCCAGTATCCTCCGTGATCAGTGGAAGGGGCGGACGATGCCGACGCGGAGCGTCTCATCCGGCGGGATCGCGGTGGCCGAGCCGGTCGCGAAGGTCGGCAGCGCGCGCAGGCGCTCCGGCGTCAGGCCCATGAGGGCGACGTACTCGCCGAGCAGCGCGACCGCCTCGACCGGTACGGCCACGAGCCGGGGGCCGAACCCGATCCAGGCGACGGAGCGGAGGCCGAGCCAGGTCAGGCCGAGGCTCCCGTCGAGCCGGATGACGACCTCCGCGGTCCCGTCGTCGCGAAGGACGAGCCCCGCGATCCGGCCGAGGACGGGCTGCGATTCCTCAGGCTGGAGCAGGAAGCGGCCCGGGAGATCGCCGACGCGCACCGGCTGGGGAAACCGTCCGGCGGCGCGCCCGGCCATCTCGGATGCGGTCATGCCGGGGGTCGGCATGTGGTCGGGCGCCGGCGAGGGGCCGGCGGTCTGCGCCCACCCCGGGGCGACAACGGCCAGCGTGAGGAGGAACGCGCCGCAAGCGCGCAGGACCGCGGAGGCGCTCATATGCCGGCGAACCAGTTGAACCCGCGGCTCTCCCAGTAGCCGCCCGGATACGTGTTGGTGACCTCGATGGCCGTGATCCACTTCGGGTTCTTGAAGCCGAGCTTGACCGCGGTGCGTAGGCGCAGCGGGTACCCGTAGGGGTCGGGCAGCTCCTCACCGGCGTAGCGGGTGGCGAGCAGCGTCTGCGGGTGCAGCGCGCTGGCCATGTCGATGCTGCTCGGGTAGTCGTCCGCCGTCTTGAAGGCGACGTACTTGGCGGAGAGGTCGGCGCCGACCCGTTCGAGGAACGCGCGGAGCGGCACGCCCGACCACTGTCCGATATAGTCCCAGCCTTCCACGCAGACGTGGCGTATGATGATCTCGCGCTCGGGCAGTTCCGCGATCTGCCGGCGCATCCAGGGCCGTTTGTCGGAGATCAGCCCGGCGAGCTCGAGCCGCCACGCCTCGCCGTCGACCGGCTTCACGTCCTCGACATCGTAATAGGCGTTGAAGCGCGGGGGCTTCAGCACCTGCGATGCAGGGTACTCGGGCGCGAGCTTGTGGGGATCGAACAGGGCGGCCTGGACGCCGTCGTTGAAGTCCGAGACCGCGCGCAGCGCCCGGCCGACCGCGGTCGTATCGGTCACGTCGCAGCCGGTGAGCAGGGTGAGCGCGCCCAGCGTCAGGCCGCCACGCAACAGACCGCGCCGCTCGATCTGCCGGACCAGGGGGCGATGATCGTCGAGGATGCTGGGATCCGGCACCTTGAGGGGGCGGAAGGGCGACCTCATCGCGTCGCCTCACGCGCCACGGCCGGGAGGGCCGGACGGCGGACCGGGCCGCCGGTCAGCATCGCCCACAGCGTGCGCGGCACCAGCAGGGCGAGCACGACGTGGACGGCGAGAAAGCCGACCAGAACCGCCATCCCGGCAAAGTGGACGAGGCGCGCGCCCTGGAAGCCGCCGAGCAGCGTGACCAGATCGGAGAACTGGACCGGTTTCCAGATGGCCAGCCCGCTGACGACTTGGCTGATGCCGGCTAGGATGGCGACGATGTAGAGGATCTTCTGGACGGCGTTGTAGGTCGTCAGGTCCTCGTGGGCGAGCTTGAGCCGCAGCGTGTCGCGGACCGTCTGCACGATGTCGCGCGGCCGGATCGGCAGGAGGCGCTCGCGCAGGCGCCCGGTCGCGACGCCGTAGACGAGATAGGCGCCGCCGTTGGCAACCAGCAGCCACATGGCGGCGAAATGCCAGAGCAGGCTCTCGGCTGCCCAGGACCCGAGCCGGAGCGCCTTGGGGAAGTATACGCCGTGGATGATGACGGAATCGTCGTAGATGCCCCAGCCGGAGCCGATCAGCACCACCATAGCCACGGCGTTCGTCCAGTGCATGACCCGCACAGGCAACGGGTGCAATCGATGGCCGAATACGCTCGCCTTCTTAGTCATGATTTGGAAAGCTCTTCAAAGTTGTGGATCTCGTCCACGTGAACGAATGTTTCATTTTTAATAAAACCTATATCAGTTTAATAAAACAGTATTATATCGTTTATTTCTAATGCCGACACAGACTAAGACTGGTATAATTGGAGCAAACGCGCGCATCTCGAGGATCCATGTCAAGCAATCTCCTCTCTAATTTGTTCTCAACTTTGTCAGTGCAGGTTCAGGCATTTGCATACTGCGAAATTCAGTCCGGATGGCAGTTGGCGAAGAACGGCATGCCGGACGCGATCCTGGTCCACTACGTTCTCGCGGGCTCCGGGACGATTGCGATCGACGGTCAAGGACCCGTGCACTTCGGGCCGAACCACATCGTCATTCCACCACGTGGCGTGCGGCACTCCATCGGCTTCGACGGAGCCACCCGGTCGGTATCGGCCGAGGATGCACGCAGAGTCCTTCCGGATGGTCTCATCGCGCTGACCGCCGGGGATGGCACACGAGACATTCTCCTGGCCTGCGGCTCCATCTCCGCGCGGTATGCCGGTGCCCTCGGCCTCTTCGATCGCCTGCCCGACGCCTTGGTCGAAGATCTCTCGGAGAGCGACCGTCTGCGCCACGCGTTCGCGTTCATGGTCGAGGAGCTCGTCCAGCCAAGCCTCGGCACGCAGGAGGTAACGAGCGCACTCATGAAGCAGTGTTTGGCGATTCTGCTCAGGATCCACCTGAAGGAGAGAGGTGTGCGCTCGCCGATCTTCGAAGCGTTGCGCGATCCGAGGTTGGTCCCGGCGATCGCGGCCGTCCTCGATGCGCCCGGGAGCCAGCATACGGTCGATAGCCTGGCTGCACTCTGTGGAATGAGCCGTGCGGGTTTCGCCGAACGCTTCTCCGCCACCTTCGGCGAGGGACCGATCGAATATCTTCAGAGGGCTCGCCTTCAACTTGCGGCCAAGCTGCTGACGTCCTCGCCCATGCCCGTGAAGGTCATCTCCGACAGCGTCGGTTACGCCAGTCGCAGTTACTTCTCGCACGCATTCAAGGCTGCCTACGGATACGATCCGAGCGCCTACCGCGCACGAGCTACGGACTTTGCCAAATCGATGGGGCAAGAGCCCGACCCTGCGGTCGACGGCGTATCGTTCGAGTCCGGCAGATCTTGAGCGCGTAGACTGATGGATTCCTTCCGGGTCAGGCACGAGAACCAAGATTGTTGTCGCCATTCACGTCGGGCAGTCTCGCCAGGAATTTGCGGGTTTGGAAGCCGTCTCGCGTGCGGTATCGTCTAATTCCGGTGCTGCGACGCTATCTTTCTGGTTAGGCAGAGCACGAGATCCCATAAACGAAGTTCTAAGATGCTCGGCGCACTCGATCCCTCCGTGTTGCATTCGAAACATGGATCACGGACATTTGATGAGGCGAATTTCAGTGATCCGTGGTCTTCGATATGTACGGCGCAACCCGGAAAGCAGGGGCATGTAAGCTGGCGATCCTGAAATCGCTGCGCTTCGTGCTTCGAGCGCGTCGAGGCACCGTTCCCGGCTCGATTCCAAGCCGAGGACGAATTCGTGCCGGCCCTCGCGGCATACCCCGAAGAACAAAACCTGGATCTGCAGGCTGACCCTCCCGCGATCCAAGATATGAAGGATCTGCCATGCCATCGGCCCTCGCGCTTGGCACGCACAGCATCGCTGTGAACGGCATAGAGCAACATTATCGTGCGTCGGGCACCGGACCCTACTGCATCGTGCATTCCGGTGGCCCCGGCATCGAGGCCAGCTACTTGCGATTGCCTCTGCTCGAAGAGAACCTGACCATGGTGTATCTGGACCCGATCGGCACAGGATCGTCCGGACGCCTCGCGACCCATCCCCAGGGATACAGCGTGGACCGCTTCTCCGAGCAGCTGCTCGCGTTCATCGACGCGGCCGGCATCGCCGATCCCTACCTGCTCGGCCACTCGCACGGCGCCTTCGTGGTGCTGGATGCGGCGGTCAAGCGGCCGGCCGACGTCGCGGGCCTGATCCTGTACGCGGGTGCGGCCTACACGGGCGGCGACTTCATGGCCGCCGCGGGGACCGAGATCGCCTCCTTCGTGTCGCGCCATGCGGGTACGGAAGAGGCCGCGGCGGTCGAGAGGGCCTGGGCCTCGATCCCCGCCATTCGCACGGATGACGCCTATACGGCGGCCTTACGCGACCTCCTGCCGGCCTACCTCTCGGACTTCCGGCGCTGGCCCGACATCCTCGAGACCCTGCAGCGCCGGCTCCAGGCGACCCTGCTGGTCGGCGATGGCCAAGCCTTCGACGTCCGCGACCGCCTTGCCGCCTTGCCGGTTCCGGCGCTCGTCGTCGCCGGAAACGACGACTTCATCCTCGGCCCGCGCCACGCGATTTTGCTGGCGGATCTGCTACCCCAGGCGCAGCTCAGGATCTTCGAGCGGAGCGGCCACTTCGCCCATATCGAGGAGGCCCGCGCCTTCGCGGAGGCTGTCCTCCGCTTCACGGGACGTCCAGGCCTACCGCCGGCTTGATCGTCTAGGGCAGCGACACGCCGGACAGCGCCGAGCATCGGTCGAGCAGAGCTTCCTGAAGCGCGACGCGACGGGTGCCGGGCTCCGGCGACTTCTCGCGCTGGTGATAGAAGTACCGGCCCGTGGCCTGGGCCGCCAAGCCGTCCCCGACCGCCAGCCACGCCTGGGTCACGGGCGCAGCTGCCATATCGTCCGGCGCTTCGGGGCCACCCATACGGGTCGGTACCCAGCCCGGTTCGAGGGCGTTCGACCGCACCTCGGGCCAGCGCCGTGCCACCGCGAACGCCAGCAGCACGTCCAGGAACTTCGTTTCCGCGTAGGCCTGCGATCCGCTCCAGCGCCGTCTGGTCCACTGGAGATCGTCCATGTCCGGGATACCGCCAGGATGCATGCCCGAGCTCAGGTAGACGAGGCGGTTGGGCCGCTCCATCAAGGCCGTCAGCAGATAGGGCGCCAGGACGTTGATCGCGAAGAGATGGCTCAGGCCGTCCTCGGTCTCGATCCGGCGGGGTTCGCGATAGCCGATGCCGACATTGTGGATGACGGCGTCGAAGCGCCCGATCGCGTTGGCCTGCTCGGCCACGGATCGCATGCCGGCGATCGTGGCGACATCGCCGATGACGACGTCGGCCGCGTTCGGAAGCGCCCGTCGCGCAGCCTCGCCGCGATCGGCGTTCCGCGCATGCAGCACGACCTCATGGCCCTCGCGTGCCAGAAGCTCGCCTGCCATGAGCCCGAGGCCGTCCGAAGATCCTGTGATGAAGATACGGGCCATCGTCAGTCCTCCAGCAATGCTTCGGCCAGGATCGGCGTGTGCCGGAGGCGTTTTCCGGTCGCGTGCCAGACCGCGTCCGAGATGGCGGCGGCGACACCGGTGATGCCGATCTCGCCCACGCCCTTCACCCCTGCGGGATTGATGAACGGGTCGGGATCGTCGAGGAACGTGACGTCGATCGTCGGCACATCGAGGTTCACCGGGATCATGTACTCGGCCATGTTCGTGTTGGTGAACCGGCCGAAGCGCGGGTCCATGTGGGTCGACTCGAACAGGGCCTGACTCATCCCCCAGGTGATGCCGCCGATCAGCTGGCTCTCGGCGAGCTTGGGGTTCAGGATCCGGCCGCAGGCATAGACGCCGGTGAGCTGCCGCACCCGGATCACCCCGAGATCGGGGTCGACCGCGACCTTCGCGAAGATGGCGCCGAAGCTGTGCATCCCGCGCGGCCCCTCCCGGGCATCGCGCTCCGGATCGCCCGAGCGGACCTTCCCGACGCCGCCGGGATCGAACCGGCCGTCGCACGACATCTGCGTGAGGCCCGCGCGGCGGAGCACCGTCGTTACAGTCTCGCCGGTCTCTTCGCCGCCGGCGATGATGCGCCCATCGTTCAGCTCCAGATCGTCGGCGTTGCGGCCATGCAGAGGGCTCTCGTCCTGGCCGACGGCCATCTCCAGCAGCTGGGCCTTCAGATCGCGCGCGGCCGTCATCGCGGCGGGTGCCAGCGAGCCCGTCAGGGACGCGCCCGCCTGCATCGGCGCCTCGGGCAGCGAGCTGTCGCCGATCAGCGGCAGAACCCGGTCGATCGGGAGGACGAGTGCGTCGGCGACGATCTGGCGGAGGAAGGTCGCGCTGCCGGTGCCGATATCGGTCGCGCCCGATGCGACATGCGCCGTGCCGTCCGCCGTGACGGTCACGCGTGCTTGCGCGCGTTGCCGGTAGACGGTGTGCGAGGCGCTCGCCATGCCCATGCCGATCAGCATACCGTCCGCACGCATCGAGCGCGGCGCGGGATTTCGCGATGACCAGCCGAAGCGCTCGGCTCCGACCCGGTAGCAGTCCTTCAGGCGCTTGCTCGACCAGGGGCTGCCGTCGACCGGATAGACATCCGCGTGGTTGCGCAGGCGTAACTCGATGGGGTCGATGCCGAGTTCCGCCGCGAGTTCGTTGAGCGCGCATTCCTGCACCAGCATCCCGGGCGCCTCGCCCGGCGCACGCATGAACGTCGGGGCCATCACGTTGGTGCGCCGGAGCCGGCAGCGCGTCTCGAGCGCCGGCAGGTCGTACATGAAGGTGAAGGGATACCAGCTCGGCTCGACCCAATCCTCCCAGGCGGGCGTCGCCGACAGCTTGGTCACATCGGCCGCGACCAGTCTGCCGTCGCGCGTCGCGCCCAGCCGGAGGTCGATCCGCTGCTCCTCGCGGAAGCCGACCGAGGTGTACATCTGGGTGCGACTGAGCACGAGGCGCACCGGGCGGCCGACCTGCCGCGACGCCAGCGCAACAAGCCAGCTATGGGACCAGACCGGCCCCTTGCAGCCGAAGCCGCCGCCGACGTAGTGCGTCACCACGCGGACGTTCTCGCGCGGCAGGCCGAGCAGCTTGGCCAGCCCGTTGCGGTGATTGTAGACGTGCTGGCTGGTCTCGTAGAGCGTCAGGCGGTCCGCACCATCCCAGACCGCGGTGGATGCGACCGGCTCCATCGGGTTGTGATGGTTGTTCGAGAGCCGCCAGCGCCCTTCGATCGAAACGTCGGCGTCGTCGAGCGCGACCGCTTCCTTACCGCGCTTGACCGTGGCGGGAAGATACCCGGCGAGGAAGCCTAGCCAGACCTGCTCGGGCTCATGGTAGGCTTCGCCGGAGAGGTCGGGTCCGCCGTCCAGGCCGACGACGGGTGCGTCCTCGGTGAACGCGAAGCGGAGCACCGTCGCCGCGTGCCGTGCGGCCTCGAGCGTCTCGGCCAGGACGAGCCCGATCGGCTGGCCGGCGTAGTGGATCGTCATGTCGGCCATCGGCACGAACGCCGAGCCGTACATGATGTCCCAATCGGGTTGCTCAGGTACGCTCGGTAGCTTCGGCATCGTCTCGGGCGTGAAGACGCGCACGACGCCGGGCACCGCCTCGGCGGCGGCAGTGTCCACCGTGCGGATCGTGCCGCGGGCGATCGGGCTCGGCACCAGCACCGCATGCAGCAGATCCGGGATACCGATGTCACCGGTGTAGGCGATCGCGCCGGAGACCTTGAGACCCGCTTCGATGCGGGGCATCGGGCGGCCGGTGTAGGGCTGGATGGCGGTCTTCATGCGCGCACCTCCGTATGGCGACGGGCGAGCGTCTGCAGCGCACGCCCGATGGCAGCCCGGGCCTGCGGGAGCTTGTAGGCGTTGCCGGCTTGCGGACGCGCTCCGTCGAGGGCGACGTCGGCGAGCCGGGCGAGCGCAGCCGGATCGTCGGGGCGGCGTCCGGCGAGGATCTCGGCAGCCTGTTCGATCCGCCACGGCTTCGCGGCGAGCCCTCCCAGCGCGAGCCGGGCGTTGCGGATCGTACCGTCCTCCTCGAACTCCGCGGCGGCGGCGACAGAAACGGATGCATACTCGTACGAGCTGCGGTCGCGGACTTTCAGATAGTGGGATCGGCGACTCAGAGCATCGACCGGCACGGTGACGCCGGTGACGATTTCGCCGCTGGCGATCACCGTCTCGATCTCCGGCGTCGCGTCGGGCAGGCGATGGAACTCCGCGGCGGGTACGCTGCGCGCGCCGTCCGGGCCGTGCAGATGAACCGTGCCGCCCAGCGCCACCAGCATGACCGCGAAATCCCCGGGATAGTTGGCGATGCACCGGTCCGAGGTGCCGAGGACCGCCAGATTGCGGTTCTCGCCGCCGATCGCGCCGCAGCCGCTTCCGGGCTCGCGCTTGTTGCAGGGGAAATGTCGGTCGCGGAAATAAAGGCAGCGCGTGCGCTGGAGCAGGTTGCCGCCGATCGAAGCCATGTTGCGCAGCTGGCCGGAGGCCGCCGACAGCAGCGATTCCGACAGTCCTGGGGCGTGTCCGCGTATGGCCGGGTGGCCAGCGACATCGCTCATCCGGGCGAGCGCGCCGATTTCGAGGGTTGCATCCGACTGGCTGATCTCGTCCATGCCCGGTAGGCGATTGACGTCGATCAGCAGGGCGGGATGTATCACGCCCGACTTCATCAGGTCGACCAGCGTCGTGCCACCGGCGAGAAAGCGTGCCTCCGGATTGTCATGGGCCAGGCTGATCGCCTCGTCGCGTGTACGCGGTTCGACATAGCCGAAGGGTTGCATGGCGGGTGCCTCCTCAGCCTTCAGCGTTGGTGGTGGTCGCGGCCACCTCGCGCACGGCGGCGACGATGTTCTGATAGGCGGCACAGCGGCACAGGTTTCCGCTCATCCGTTCGCGGATCTCGCCTTCATCGAGGTCGACCCGACCGGCGAAGTCCCGCATCGGATCGGTTGCCGCGCTCGGCCAACGCCGATCGGCCTCGGCCAGCATGGCGACGGCGGAGACGACCTGTCCCGGCGTGCAGTAGCCGCACTGGAGGGCGTCGTGATCGACGAAGGCCTGTTGCATCGGGTGAAGGGTGCCGTCGCCGGGGGCCAGTCCTTCGATCGTGCCGATGGCGCCGTTGCGCGCCGACAGCGCCAGCGTCAGGCATGATAGAACACGCCGTCCGTCGATCATGACAGTGCAGGCCCCGCAGGCGCCGTGATCGCAGCCCTTCTTCGTGCCCGTGAGGCCGGCGCGCTCGCGCAGAGCGTCCAGCAGCGTGGTCCAAGGTTCGACGCTGACATGGTGGTCCGCGCCGTTCACATGCAGCCGTAACGGCACCGCTGCGAGCGGATCGTGTACCGCGAAGGTGAAATCAGGCTGCGCCGATGCCGTCGGGCTCCGTGCATCCGCCGACACTGTATCAGTCGACATCTCCGCTCTCCTCCGTAGTCCGCTGCTCGCTATGCTGTCCGATCCATTCGTTCGACGAGGCGCCCGGTCACCAGGGTAGCGACTGGTTGAACCGGTCGACGTAGCGCAGCCCCGGCCTGCCGCGGTTCGCGTCGATCATGTCGACCACGAACGGAATGCTGTCCTCGATCGAGAGGGCCGCATCGCTGCCGCCCATCTCGGTCCGCACCCAGCCGGGGGCGACGAGGAGCAACGCATGCTCGTCGTCGGGGTGCTTCGCCGCATAGCCCTTCATCAGCATGTTGAGGGCGGCCTTGCTGGACGCGTAGAGCTGCCAGCCGCCGGTGGCGTTCGCGATGCTGCCGAGCTCCGAGCTCATGATCGCGACGGTGCCGCCGGCCGGCACCAGATCCCGCAGCAGTTCGACCGCGCGCACGGGCGAGAAGGCGTTAGTCAGCATCATGTCGAGAAAGTCGGTCTCGCTCGCGCCGACCGGGCTGGCCTCGATCGCGCGCGCGATGCCGGCATTGACGAACAGCACGTCGACGCATCGACCGCTCAGGCGCTCGCGTAGCGCGCGGACCGTGCCGGCATCGTTGATGTCGACCGTCTCGATCGCGAGGCTGCCGGGGAAGCGGTTCGCGAGCGCCTCGAGCGGGTCGGAGCGGCCGCGCGCCGTGGCGATCACGCGCCATCCGCGCTCTAGCCACTCCTGCACGAGGGCGAGCCCCAGTCCTCGCGAGGCGCCGACGACGAGCGCCGTGGATCGATCCGTCATGCGAGCCTCCCCTGCGGTGACGCAGACTGATGTGGCGCAGAGGCATCGAAGAAATTAGCGTCGTTCTGTCCGATCATTCCGGACGCGGAGTCATGGAACGATGCCGTACGATGGCCGACTGCTCGCCGGCGTGACGATCCTGATGGCGGTGGTCGAGGCCGGGACCATGACCCGGGCGGCCGAGGCCCTGGGTCTCACCCAGTCCGGCGTCGGTCGCGCCATTCAGCGCCTGGAGGCGCGTGTCGGCGTGCGCCTGCTCGATCGCACGACCCGGACCTTGCGGCTCACCGACGAGGGGCGACGCTTCTGGGAGCGGGTCGGCCCGCATCTCGACGGGATTGAGGAAGCCGCCTTGGAAGCGGCTGGCAGCGCGTCGACGGTGCGCGGGCGCCTGCGGGTGAACGTCGACCCGTTCTTCTCGCGCTTGGTCCTATCGCGGGAACTGACGCGCTTCCTCGCGATCCATCGCGAGCTGCGGCTCGAACTGATCATGCGCGATCAGATCGGCGACCTCGTCGCTGACGGGTTCGATATGGCGCTCCGGTTCGGAGATCCGCCGGTGGCGGGCTTCACCGCGCGCAAACTCCTGGAGACGCGGATCCTGACGGTCGCCTCACCGGCGTACCTCGCTTCGCACGGCCGCCCCGCGCACCCGCGAGCCCTTCGCGACCACACCTGCATCGACTATCAGGATCCGCTGACGGGTCGCCCCTTCGAATGGGAGTTCCGCCGCCGCAACGAGGTGATCCCCGTGCGGCAGCCGGCGCGCCTGATGGTGTCGGACGTCGAGACGATGATCGGCGCCTGCTGCGAAGGCGCAGGGATCGCGCAGGTCATGCAGCTCGGCAGCCGGAACATCGTAGCGAGCGGCAAGCTCGTCGAGATCTTTCCGGACTGGCCCGACGAGACCTTCCCTCTGTACGCGATCTATCCGTCGCGCCAGCATCGAACCGCCAAGGTCCGCGCCTTCACCGAGTGGTGCCTGCAACTGGTCGGCGGTGACAACGAGCTCGATGCCGCCACGACCCGGTGAGACGCGTCCGGGGGCTACAGCGCCGCCCGGCCGATCGAGGCACCGCCGTCGACGTAGAGCGTCTGCCCCGTCATGAACGCCGCCCCGTCCGACATCAGGAACGCGATGGCGCCGGCGATCTCCTCCGGCCGGCCGAAGCGCCCCATCGGTACCCCGGCGAGGTAGCGCCGCTCGCCCTCGCTGCCCGGCGGGTTGTTGGCGCGGAACAGTTCGGTCTCGGTCGGGCCCGGCGCGACTGCGTTGACCGTGATCCCGGTCGTGGCGAGTTCGAGCGCCCAGGAACGTGTGAAGCTGACGAGCGCCGCCTTCGCGGCCGCGTAGGCCGTGCGCTCGACGCTGCCGAGGACGGTGAGGCTGGCGATGTTGACGACCCGGCCCCAGCCACGCTGCTGCATTCCCGGCAGGATGGCCTGCACGGTTTGAAGCGCAGGGTGGAGGTTGACGCGCAGGACCTCGTCCAGCGCGGGGATCTCAACCGCCCCGAGCCGCTGCGGCCGCACCAGACCGACGTTGTTGACCACGCCGTCGAACGCGAAGCGTCCAGTCAGGTCCGTGAGGACCGCGGCGGTGGCGTCGCCGTCGGCGAGGTCGACCGGCACGAGCGTGCCGGGGAAGTCGTCGAGGCCGCGGCGGGCGAGGCCGACGACGTGGTGGCCGTCGCCGGCGAGACGATGGGCCAGCGCCAGCCCGATGCCCTTGCTGGCACCGGTCACGAGAAAGGTACGGGACATCCTGGATCTCCTCTGGGTCGTAGGTCCGTCCACGGTGTCAGGCAGCGATTGAGGCGGAGCGGCGGAGCGCCGGCAGCATGTCCTCGGCCTCGGGGCGGCGGGTGTAGTCGGGGTTCACTTCGGCGTAGAGGATCACGCCATCCTGTCCGACGACGAAGCGCCCGGGCATCGGCAGGGTCCAGCTCGCGTCGCCGTTGAACGCCGGCAGGTCGTTCTTCAGGCTCTTGTAGAGGCCGACGAGGTAGTCGGGCAGCGCGAAGCGCAGGCCGAACGCGGCCGCGACGTCGTTGTGCGGGTCCGACAGAATCGGGAAACCGAGCGCGTTCTGGCGGACCGACTTCCGGCTGTTGGCCGCCGTCTGCGGCGAGATGGCGACGAGGCTCGCCCCGAGCCTCTCGAACTGCGGCAGCGCTTCCTGGAGCGCCTGGAGTTCCATGTTGCAGTAGGGGCACCAGATGCCCCGGTAGAAGCTGATCACGAGCGGTCCGCGCGCCAGCAGGTCGGCGGACGAGACGGGCTGGCCGTCCGGGTCCCGCAGCGCGAACGCCGGTGCCCGTTCTCCGGCCCTTAGGGCGCGGGTCGCGGCGCCGGAGGCGATCAGCTCCGCGGTGGCCCGATGCATCGTCGCGATGACCGAGGACGGCACGTTGTAGGGGGGCTTGCCGGCCTGGAAGTCGGCCTTGAACGCATCGAGCTTGGATTGCAGGGTCATGGGTCCTCTCCTCGGTGGGTGGTGGCTGTCGGAAAGGCGCCGCGGTTGCCCGGAGCGCCTCGATGTTCGGCTTGGGCCGTTCCTCAGGCCTGAGGCACGAGAGCGTTCACCCGCTCCATCACGCGCTGGACGGCTGGGCGCGCGGCCACCGCGTCGTACCAGCGGGCGACATGCGGCGTTGCCTCGAAGCTCACGCCAGCGAACTCGCGCCGCCAGAGCCAACCGAAATGGGCGATATCGGCCACCGTGAAGGCGTCGCCGGCGACGTAGGGGCGCTCGGCCAGGATGCCGTCGAGCACGCCCAGCGTCCGGTTCGCCTCCGCCGAGAAGCGGGCGATGGCGAGTGGTTGCGACTCGGCGGCCTGGCGCTGGAAGAAGCCCGCCTGCCCGAAGGCCGGGCCGAGCCCGGAGGCGTGGAAGAACAGCTGCTCGAACACGCGCGCCCGGCCCTCGCCGTCCGGCGGCATCAGCCGGCCGCTCGTCTCGGCCAGGTAGACCAGGATCGCAGCGGATTCGGTCAGGATCAGCCGGCCGCCAGGCGCCGCGGGGTCGACCAGCACCGGCACCTTCGCGTTCGCGTTCAGCCACACGAATTCCGGAGCCTTCTGCTCGCCCTGACGCACGTTCACGCTGTGCAGGACGTAGGGAAGACCGAGTTCCTCAAGGGCGATCGGGACCTTGATGCTGTTGGGCGTGGCGAAAGCGTAGACCTCGAACATGTCCACTTGGCTCCGGCGGGACCACCGCGCCGATGCGGTGGAGACGGCCGGATTGATGCACCCCTCCCGATGGACAGGGCAGGCAGCCCGGGGCGATAACGCTCATTCCAGGGAGGAATGGCGTGGACCGGTATCAAGCGATGGCCACCTTCGTGCGGGTCGTGGAGGCGGGCTCCTTCTCGGGCGCGGCGCGACTCCTGAACGTCGGCCAGCCGGCCGTCTCCAAGACGATCGCGCAGCTGGAGAGCCGGCTGCAGGTCAGCCTGCTCGTCCGCTCGACCCATGGCCTGAGCCCCACCGAGGCGGGCCTGCGCTTCTACGAGCGGGCCCGGGCGGCCATCGCCGAGGCCGACGAGGCCGAGCTCGCCGCCCGCGGCGCGGGCGCCGGGCTCTCGGGGCGGCTGCGCGTCTCGGCGGCGACCACCTTCGCGCGGCTCCATGTGGTGCCGTTGCTGCCGCGCTTTCTCGCCGAGCACCCCGACCTCGACATCGAGATCGTCCTCGACGACCGGGTGATCGACCTCGTCGGCGAGGGGGTCGACCTGTCCCTGCGCATGGGCACCCTGCCGGACTCGGCCGCCGTCGCGCGCAAGCTCGCCACCGGGGCGCGCTCGGTCCTCGCCACCCCCGGCTATCTCGCCCGCGCGGGCGAGCCGCACAGTCCCGCGGACCTCGCCGGGCACGAAGCGGTGGTCTACAGCCGGCAGCCCGATGCCTGGTCCTTCACCCAGGACGGCGCCGAGGTCTCGGTCGCGGTCCACGGCCGCGTACGGGTCAGCGCGGCCGAGGGCCTGCGTGCGGCCGTGCTGGCCGATATCGGACTCACCGTCACGTCGGACTGGATGTTCGCCCCGGAACTGGCGAGCGGCGCGGTGCGGCGGCTGCTGCAGGCCTGGACGCTGCCGGACATCGATCTCTGGGCGGTCTTCCCCACCGGTCGCATGGCGAGCGCGAAGGCGCGCCGCTTCGCCGACTTCGTCCAGGCGGCTCTGGCCGGGACCGGCGAGGCCCATTCCGCGGCGGCATAAGCCTTATCGCTCCGCGCCGTCATCCGTCGCCGGACGGAGCCGTCTACCTCGTCCTCACGCCGACCAAACGGGGCCGGCCACCACGAGGACAGCACCGATGGCCCGTTTCCAGACCTACCGCGACGCCTTCCCCAATGCCCGTCTGACCCGCAAGCCGAACGGCGTGCTGGAGGTCATACTCCACACCGAGGGCGGCAAGCTCGTCTTCAACGGCCACACCCACGAGCAGTTCGTCGACCTGTTCCACGCCATCGGCGAGGACCGCGACAACCGGGCGGTGATCCTGACCGGTGCGGGCGACGCGTTCATGGACGCGATCAGCCCCGAAGGCTTCGATTTCTTCACGCCGCAGGGCTACGACAAGATCCTGCGGGAGGGCCGCAAGGTGCTGGGCAACATCCTCGACATCGAGGTGCCGATGATCACCGCGCTGAACGGCCCTGTGCTGCTGCACAGCGAGTACGCGCTGCTCACCGACATCGTGCTGGCCACGCCCGAAACTGTCTTCCAGGACAAGCCGCACTTCGAGTTCGGCATCGTCCCGGGCGACGGGATGCACATCCTGTGGCCCGAGGTGATCGGCTCGATCCGCGGGCGGTACTTCCTGCTGACGCGACAGGTGCTGGATGCCCAGACGGCCAAGGATTGGGGCGTCGTCAACGAGATCGTGCCGCAGGACCGGCTACTGGCCAGGGCGCACGCGATCGCGGACGGCATCGCCGCCCTTCCGCCGCTCACCGGCCGCTACACCCGGATCGCGCTGACGCAGCGCCTGCGGCGGCTCGTCGAGGAGGGCACCGGCTACGGCCTCGCCCTGGAGGGCATCAGCGCCGCCGACGTGGCCCGGACCATGGCTGCCCAGGCCTGAGCGAACGGCCGCTCCGAACCGGCGCACGGCGCATCGGGCCCGCAAGGACAGCCTGAAGCGCCGTGCCCGCAACCGCGGAGCCGAGTCCCATCCGCGCGGCGTCGCCTCACGCACGGCGGCGATCACATGGGGGTGCCGTTCCCGGTCGTCGTTGCGGAGCAAGGAGTTCTGCGCGCCGCGGACGGGATGTGGACGACGAGGCGGCTTCCCGCTTCGAACGCGGGCAAGGGCTCGCCATCCGACCGACGAAGGTCGACCTCGCAGGCCGTCTCCATCATGGGATCTCGACGGGGGAGCCGATCTCCACCGTGCCGCCCTCGAGCACCTCGGCGTACACCCCGAGGTCAGGATGACCGTAGGTGTCCATGAGCGAGCGCGGGATCGTCATGTTCCGCTCGGCGGTGACTGGGTCCACGTCGGTGGCCGCGCAACGCCGGGTCCTCCTGACAATCCGAAGCCTCGCGGAGCCGATCGCGATCTCCCTGTCCATCAGCGCGAATTCCCGGAACGCGTCGAGGCCGTCGACATAGAGGTTGGCTCTGAAGCGCAGGGGGTCAATCTGGGCGCCGATGCGGGCCCCGAAGTCGCGAACGCTGTTGAGGTTCATCAGCGATATGGCGTTCATCATCTGCTTCGAGTGCACGGAAATGTCCGTGAAGCGATTGCGGCCGCCTACCGCCACCGTCGGCTCCTCGCCTGCGCCGAGGTCGAACATGGTCGCGAAGAACAGGCTCACGGCCCGCCGGCCGGCTTCCGTATCCAGGTTTTCGGCAAGGACGCGCTCGCCTTGCACGCGGACCTCCAGCCGATGCGTCCGGCTGTCGAAGAAGGTCGACAGGCTCGCGAGCCGCTCCTCCCTGACGAGGACGACGAACCGGGTCTTGGGCAGCGGCTGGTAGTCGATGGGATCGTAGCCGCTGTCGTGCCGTGCGAGGCCATAGACACGGTCGAACGGGAAGCCCTCGCCCTGGACCAGCTGCACGTGGGGCAGAGGCTGCGCGCTCAGCCCCTTCACCGGGTAATGGTACAAAGCGGAGACGGTCGGGGCCATCGCAGCCCTCCTTGCCGGTCAGAGTGAAGGGATGCCGTCGGCCGGCCTGACGAAGGCACGGGGCGGCGGGCGGGGATTGCATCTCGCGGACCGATCCGACCCGTTCGCCCGGGATACTCCGTCCGGGTGGGACGAAGGGAGATAGGCCGTGTGCTGCCTTGGCGCGCCTCCGCGCGGGGGGCAGGCTGCGCAAGGCCGCTCGAGGCCGGCACCGTGCTGCCGGCCGGGATGAGGGTCTGCCCGGACAGGAGAGTGCCGACGGCCGTGGCCCCTCAGAAGAAGGCTCGGATCTCCTCGGCGATGTCGCCCCCGTTCGTTTCCAGCGCGAAGTGGCCGGTGTCGAGGAAGCGGACCCGGGCATCCGGGATGTCGCGCTTGAACGCCTCGGCTCCGGGCGGGATGAAGAAGGGGTCGTTGCGACCCCAGATGGCGAGGAGCTTCGGGCGGCGCTCCCGGAAGAGGGCCTGAATCAGCGGGTAGCGTTCCAGGTTGCGCTTGTAGTCGAGCTTGAGCTCGACTTGGCGATCCGCATTGCCCGGTCGCGCCAGAATGGCGGCGTCGAGCGTGTAGGACTCGGGTTCGATGACCGACGGGTCGGGCACCCCGTGGAAGTAGGCTACCTTGACGCCATCGAGGGTCATGCGGGCGCGGATGGACTCCACGGCGGCCTCGTTCGGCTCCGCCCAATAGGCCCTCAGGGGCGCCCAGGCCGCCTCACCGAGCCCCTCCAGGTAGGCGTTGCCGTTCTGGGACACGATGCCGGCGATCCGGTCGGGATGCGCGAGCGCCAGATCCCACCCCACCGGAGCCCCGTAGTCGAACGTGTAGAGGAGGTAGCGCCGGAGGCCGAGGACGTCGACGAAGGCCTCGATCGTTCGAGACAGCGACGCGAAATCGTAGACGTAGCCGCGCTCGTCCGGGACCGCCGTGAAGCCGAAGGACGGGAGATCCGGCGCGATCAGGCGAAACCGGTCCGCGAGCCTCGGCATGAGATGGCGGAAGTAGAAGGACGAATTCGCGAAGCCGTGCAGCAGCAGGAACACCGGGGCGTCGGGCCGGCCGGCCTCGCGATAGAAGACGTCCACGCCGTCGGCCCGGACCGTCCCGTGGAGGACCCCTGCGACTCCGGCGGGCCGCGTGTCCGCCGCGTCGGCGCCGATCGAGCCTAGGTAGGGAACTCATACAACCAATTGCTGTTGCTCGCGTTTTCTTTCTGAGATTGGGGTTTCCAGCGCAGGAGGATCGCGATGGCACGGTTGTTCTGGCTCTCCGATGAAGCCTGGGGGCGGAT
>NZ_JBKFBI010000062.1:0-31370 GCF_053346095.1 Methylobacterium sp. A52T
GAGGCGTACCCAGCGTTTACCAACGATGGGATCGACGAGCTGAAAGAGCGGATCGCGGCCCATACGGCGGAAAGTGATCTGCTCCCGCCGAAACCGTAGCTCCCGCGTCCTTCACCGGATGGATACCGATCTGGGCGTCACAGACCGTGATCAACCTCTTGGCCCGTATGCCCGCCTGAGCCCGGCCACCACCGTAAGGCAGGCTCGAACTACAAGAACCTACATACTCACGTTGCAGCTCAGCCTAGCGGGGCCAAGCCATGGGAAGTTACTGTGCGCTAAAATTCGATGACGTTGATGTTATATCTTTCAAATCAGGCGTTCCGGATGTGCTGATATCGATGTTCCAGGAGGCGGATCGAATTGTTCGGGCGAATGATCAATCAGAGGATGGCGAAGAATATCTAACATATATGTACTGCGCAGATAGGCCGACTGTTTTGACGCGGCTTGACGTAATGGGATTCACAGCCGCAGGTGCGGAGCAAGCATTTTCGCGATGGCTGGCCAGTGAACGAGCTAGTTACGCGGAGTACACGGCTGATGGTTCAGATTGGGCCGAGCCGAGCCAGCAAGCCCTCAATACCTTCTCCTACGAGGAGTGGCAGGCGCGCGTGTTCCAGTCTCTCAGCACGCGTTTTGACATTGACCGAGACGAAAGCGGCCTCGACTTCATCGCGCGGCATATGTCTGCCCTCGATGGCTCGTGGCTATTCTTCGAGGCTGACGATGACCGGCTGATGCTGCGCGCTCTCCTAGAGGCGTGTCCGCAGGTGGTGACAGTAACTCTCGATATTTCCGATCTCGTGCATGGGGGATGGATTGGGCCAGACGAGCTTATCTGTCAGCAACGTCGGGAACCCTCCGCGCTCGCAAGGCCCGTGCTTGATACGGCTGTGATAATGGCCGAAGGTAGTTCAGATATCCGAGCGTTGCGCTTGTCCTTGGCGGCGCTGTACCCCGAATTGCAAGAGTATTTCTCGTTCTTCGAGCACAATGAGCTTAGCGTGGATGGAGGCGCCAGCTACCTCGTGAAATTTCTCAAGGCTTTTGCTGGGGCGCGGATCTCAACCCGTATCATTGCCATCTTCGACAACGACACCGAAGGGCTCCGGCACTACAACGCGGCCCGAGGCCTTGGCCTACCGAAAAACATCAGCGTTCTGAGGCTACCGGATGTGGAGATCGCGCGGGCATACCTAACCGATGGCCCACAGGGACAGCACGCCATCGACGTGAACGGTCTGGCATGTGGTATTGAAATGTACTTTGGGCGCAAAGTGCTGACGCGGGAAACTGGTGATCTCACTCCGGTACGGTGGACAGCGTACATTCGCGACCGGGGTGCGTATCAAGGTGAGTTGGAAAACAAGACCGCATTGGCGAACACCTTTGAAGAGATGGTACGGTCTCATCCAACGCCCGCTCAGGCGCAGGCCTGTCATCCAGAGATGGTCGCTGTTTGGCAGAGTATCTTCGCGTGCTGTCAGGCATTCCGCACCATCGATCGGGAGGGCCGTGTCTGAGCGGACGGCATGCCGATCTCCCAGTAGAAGTATCTCTAAAAGCCCCGATCGCTATCCGGACGCCCTTTGACCCCTAAGCCCTTGTCCTTTCACTCACGAGACACGCTGATGCAGCCCGCTCCCAAAAAATCCGGCTCAGTGCCGAAGCCTAGCCGCCGGATGCTAGCTGGCAAATCCGTGTCCGCGACCATGCAGCGTGTGCATCGACCGCCCGAGACCACCGTTGCGGCGCAGGACGACAAGGCGTTGCACGAAGAGCAGCAGACCTCGCGCGTCGAGATGCTAATGCTGAAAGGCGTGATCCGGCCCGAGATCATCGGCGCCATGCTCGAGCTCGGTACGCGGCACGTCCAGAAGCTCCAGGACCGGGTGCATGCCCGATGGGAGATCACCGGGGGCGGACGGACGATCGCGCGCTTCCGTGGCGAGGCCCTGTCCCGCCTGGACCTCCTAGAGCAGGAGGCCTGGAGCACCTACGGCAGCCTCGACAACCGGAAGGATCCTAGCGTCCGCGACCGCGTGAAGGTGCTGGGGCTGATCGCCAGCCTTCAGGACCAGCGTTCGGCGCTGCTCGGCCTGTCGCCCAAGGTCATCGAGCGGATCGGCATACTTCCGGACCACTCCGCCGAGTTGCTGGCCCGCTTCGCCGCGCAGAAGGATCTGGCCGTCATGGCGACCCGCCTGTCTCAGATCCTGGCAGAGCGCAGGGCTGTCCTGGCCGACGAGACGATCGACGCCGAGACCGTGGAGTGATCTTGTGAGCGTTGCACCCAGGTGCAAAGTTCATGAACCATCCTCATAGCAACTCCACAATGGACGGCATTAGACCCCGATTCGGCCGTTGCACCAGCCTGTTGAAGGAAAACCATCATGGCTTCTGACGATGATATGGCTGAAGAAGAAGTCATATTGTGCTCGGACTGCTTTCAGAACCAAGGCCTGATTCTCGACGCACGCAGGCTCGGGATCGACACTCCCGAACCCTGCCCACACTGTCGCTCTCAGACTGGTGCCAAGCTTACCTCAGAGCGGGTCTTAGACCTCGCGCATCGCTTCTTCTCGGTCGGCAGCTTCGTGAAGAGCGAGTTTGGAGGCGCGCCGGCAGTTGTGTTCAACGGCAGCCAAGCCTCTGACATCGATCCCGGGCATCGACATTCCCACGATGCGGAGCTGATTAGCGCGAAGGTTGGGGTAGGTTTCTTCTACTACGGCCCCCGGCTCTGGATGCTCGGCCAGATTGAACCATTGGAGCAATTACAGGATCCAGCCACACGATCCTTGGTAATTGACCGTATCCTGCGGGAGTATCCTGAGCGTACGTTCGGCCTAGACCAGATAGTTTATCGCCTACGTAAAGACGTCGCGCAGCCGGACGAGCCAGGGGAATATGACAGCGCACCGCTTGAGTTCCGTGGCGAAGGAGGACGGCTTGACCTTGAGGATCTGGCTATCCTCTATGCCTCACCCGACCTTGAAATCTGCGTCCACGAATGTCGTGTTACCGCCGAGGATCGCGTACACGTTGCAACCTTAAAGCCTACGCGCGACCTGCGTCTACTTGACCTAACAGCTGTGCACTTTGAGGAAGATGTTACGGAGTTCGAGAGCCTGGATTTGGCTGTGCATATGACTTTCCTAGCTGGTCGTCACGCCTACCCAATTACCCGTGCAATAGCGGCAGCGGCGCGTGATGCCGGCTTTGATGGCCTGCTCTTCCCATCGTTCTTCAGCCTTCTGCGAACGGGCTCTCCCTTCCTCGAAACAGTCTACGGGCTTTCCACGCGGAGACTACCTGGCGCAGCCGAGCGCGAGAGCAGCAGGATCATCAAGAATATCGGACTGTTCGGTCATCCAGTCGCCGACGGCCGAATGGAAGTTTCGTGTATAAACCAGCTGTATATCCGTCAGGTCGCCTACGACCTCGGCTTCGGACCGTCGGTCATATAGTTGAGAGGTATGACGCTTGGCACTCATCAAAAAGCTTCCGGACGGGTCGGAGGCAGCCCTCTAAGCAAAGCAGTCCCGGCCTTGCACCGCAGTGCGACGAGCCAGTGACCCTGATCATGAAGCGGCGAGCAAGCTGGTGACCTCTGACTGGTGGGACGTCGAGGACGAAGAGATCGAGATGCCGCCCAGCTTCCCGCTGAAGGTGGCGCCATCGGACTACGTGGTCGCGTTGGAGCGTTGCTGGCTCGCGACCGGATTTCCCGACCGGAAACGATGCCTCATCGGGATCGACGGCCTCGACGGGGCCGGCAAGTCGTCGTTGGGCGCGTGGCTCGCTTGGCAGCTAGGCACGCCCTGCATATTCCTGGATGACTACCGGGTGAGACGGAAGCCGCCCCGGTCTTGGCGCGTGGAAGCGATCAATCGGCTTCTCAATGCCCGCTTTGAGCTGAATAGGCCTGTCGTGATCGAGAGCGTGTTCCTGCTCGAAGCCCTTCGCCAGCTCGGGCGTGAACCCGACCTGCTCATCTATGTCGAGAGCCAGAAGCGGGAGCCCGCTGACGCGATGGAAGGCCTTGTCGATTACGTTGCGCGGGAGGGGCTGCCCGAGCGAGCAGACGTCGTGGTCCGTTGGTCCGGCGATGGTCCGAGGGCGGACCGCCCTTGGACCGCCGCCAAGACGTAGCAACTACCATTACGATCTTCGAAGAGACGTTCGTCCGGACCCCGAGCCTAGGCCCAGACCATGATATTCATCGTAGCTGCGGTTGCCTTCGCCTGCCTCATCGTGGTTCTCTACAGCTTCATCCGCACCGGAATGTGGATCTTTGGATCTATAGGCAGAGCCGGCCGACGCTTGCCTGAACCCGACGTTGATGTGCCCCCTGCTGATCCGTTCAAGCCCCGATCCGGGTGGAGTGCGCCGGTTCAGAAGCCTTCATCGACCAGGGGCGACGACATCGATACAGGTCAGACCAAACTTCCTGACCGCAGAAATAGGTGGTGAAGCGGCGTTAGCTGCACTGCACCCCGGCGCGAAGCTCGGATCGGCCGCCGCGGGGCGGAGCGGTGGATGAACAGCGCGCACCCGTGGGTAGTGGTTAGGCCGCCATGCTATCATGGCGCGTGCAATTCACCGTCCCGTAAGCCCGGATCCCTGAGTGGCTGATCTTCCTACCGAGAAACTTGACCGGACCGAGGTTCGATGGGCTGGCAAGCAACTGGCTAAGCGCAAGCTGATCTGGTCCGATGAGGCCGCACCCGAGATCCGACGCATCTTCCACGTCGCCAACGCTTGGCGCGACGCGCACAACTACCCGATGGTGCGGGTTCGCGCGCAGGCGATCGGGCAACTGCACAGGATGCAGCTCCGCGGCAGGCTCACCGCTGCACGGTTGAAGCGACTGCCCTCGATCCGGAAGAAGCTGGAGAAGCGATACCTGGACGTGATCCAGGATCTGGCGGGCGTGCGCGTGATCCTACCGACGCTGCGGGACGTCGAGAGGTTGGCGGAGGCCTGCCGCAATGGCCTGCCGCACCGGATCTACCACGAGGATGACTACATCGCTGTTCCACGGCCGAGCGGCTACCGCAGCCTGCACCTAATGCTGGAGTACAAGCCAGCCAACAGGTTCGAGGAGGTCTGCGAAGGCTGCCGCATCGAGCTTCAGATCCGGACCCGGCGGCAGCACGGTTGGGCCACCGCTGTCGAAGCCGTTGGGCTCTTTCGGGGTGAGGCTCTGAAGAGCGGGCAGGGCGACCCGGACTGGCTGCGCTTGTTCCTGCTGATGGCGTCCGAGACCGCACGCATCGAAGGGCGTCCGGAGGTCCCTGGCGCACCGGAGCACGCCGATCGGGTCTGGGAGCTACGGGATCTGAACAAACGCCTGAACGCGGCCTCGTTCCTCGACGGCATCAGTCAGGCCGTTGATTACACGAAGCGGTACGTCCGGGCTCCAGGCAGTGAGGTGTACCTGATCCGCTTTGACATGAAGACCCATGAAGTCAGCCTTGCGGGATACAGTAGCTCCGCCGCCGGCTCGCGGGCGTATCACGCTATGGAAAGGGACGGAGACCAGTTCGATGCGGTGCTGGTCACGACCGACAGCGTGAATAATCTAGTGGCGGCGTTCCCGAACTACTTCGGTGACACGCGGATGTTCGCGAAGACGCTGCGGCAGGTCATCAAGGGCAGGGACGTGCCCGAGTTCGTGCTACCGGATCAGGAGACTGTGCGGCAGGCACCTCGTGTCCCTGCCGATATGTCGTGGATGCGTCGGTCAACTCGACCCCGATCCGGTTAACCGGTTGCGTGAACCTGCCCTGCATGCTCAGACTGTCGAGCTGATCGGGATTGGGCGACGGCGATGAACCTCTTTCGTCTCGGGACTGCATTGGCGGTGGTCGGGGTCCTGCTGGTCGGCGGCTCCGTCGCTTGGTGGCATAAGTTCTATGCAGAGGTCGCTGCCGTCCTCGGGGCCCAGGCTGAACCTCCCTTGCAGTGTCTGTATTCGGTCTCTGGCGCGTGTGGTCAGGTGATTGAGCTGGCGGCCATGGTCGGCGCCAACCCGTATCGCCCTAGTCTTTTCTGGATCGGCGCAGTGGCGCTCGTGATTGGCGGCATCTTGGAGTTCTCCGCTAAACCCCAACGGAAGCATACCAGATCGGTTCAGGCGTCAGGCGACGGAGTGGTGATCCCCGGTTCCATCCCTCACGGCATGACCGCCGAGGAATGGGAGCGGTTCAACGCGGTCGCGTTTCCCACCAAGGGCAAGCCCTGATCCGAGCGCCGGTCCTTAGACCGCAGTTCGGCCGAGACGAGACTTGGTCGCTCAGGGGCGGCGCACTGCCGAGTACTCTCCGGCCACGATCTTCAGCGAAATCAACTGCGCCGGCCAACTTCACTGCTTCAGGACTCTAAGTTGGTGGACGATCGACCATTGAAAATTTCAGCGGTCGGCGCAACAGCCCCCGAAGTTTACTGATCAGACTTGCCTCACTCTTGAGCGTGCACAGCTGCTCACCGCCGATCTCCATCTGCACGAACGAAGCCGCTGCCGCGAGTACCTCAAGGTGGACGCCGCCGATAATTTCGTCGCTTGTCGGCTCAAGCCTGAGATAGATCATGCTGCCCTCTGGCGGCTCGGCAAGTTCGGGGCCGCCGTAGCGCATGTATCGGTTGGCGGCGTCCAAGCGTTCCCACGCGCCAGAACGATCAAAATCAAGATGGTTCCCGCCCAGCTTGTTTGCGACAAATCTCAGAATTTGCCCCGTGTTAAACCAAGTTTTTTGATAAAAGAGTCGCGGCTGAGCAAGGAACCCCTTGAGTGGCAGTTTAGTGTATTCATCGTTGAAAAAACTGCGATCTACTTCATTTTCTCCCAATGGGCTGTCATAGACATAATGTATGGGTTGACCAGATACTTTGACGCCAGCAGTTAAGAAATAGGAAAATGCGTTGCTACGGTTACCATACTCCACCGCGATGCTGTTCGATTTTACGTAGAATGATGCCGGTTGACGAAGCGGTGCCAACAACTTTTGCAGATCACCATCAACCAGCCATCGGCGCATCAGCACGGCCATCAGGCGGATATTAGCTTCACTCACTGGCCGGTTATGCGAGAAGGCTAACGGCACGAGTGCACGCATGTCGGCGAAAAGCAGCTCCGCCATTTCGGCATACTGCGCTTCGGTCAGCTTCTCGCTCATAGCAGTCGTCCCTTGACCGTCTGTCGGCACTGCATCTAGTGGTGAGCAGCGCCGCCACCACCATTCCCAACCTGATCACAGGCCGCGCGGAGAGCCTGGAGCTGATCCCGCATCGCCTGGGCGTGCAGCCCGACTTCGCGCGCGATTCCGCGTAGTGCCACTGCGATCCCGTAGCCACCCGCGAGCCCTTCATAACCCGCGGCCGTCTCACGCAACAGCTCAGCCTCCTCCTCGTTGACCTCTAGCTGAGCATCGATCTCGTCCGCTGCCTGAAGCATCTCTGGGAACATCGTTCGTCTCCTGGGTCGATTTTGCACCGGGGTGCAGCAGCTTCTGTGCTCTGCGGACTGTGTTTAAGCGTCAGTATAGACTAAAATCGCGCTCACTCCAGATGAGCAGCCGCGATGATCTACACAAGCTTCTGGTCGAAGCCGCTACCAGCAGACATGATCCGCATCGGGATTTCACGCGGTTCACCGCGCTGGATCAAGGGAAGCCCGCCTAGGATCCCGGCTCTGGCCCCAGGCCAGTGGATGTATTCGGTCCCCGATTTCGAGCACTTCAGAGCGGCCTACAGCCAGCAGCTCGCGTGCCTCGACGCTGGCGAGATCTCTGACCAGATCGACCGCTTGGCCGGTGGCCGGATCCCCGTGCTGTGCTGCTTCTGCAAGCCCCCGACCAGCGGGACCGCGTACTGCCATAGAAGTCTTGCTTCAGCGTGGCTTGAGCACCGGCTGGGTCTCATCGTGGAAGAGCACGGGGTGCCCGGAGGTCATGGTGTCTTCCACCCGCTTCTCCCGGACAGCCACCGTCGCTCTGTAGAGACGGCAACTGCTCCGATCCGCCCGGTTCAGTTGCCGCTGCTCTGACCGTGGCACATAGCCTTGATCAAGCAAGACTGGGCACAGTCGTGTTGCCGATAACTCGTGCGAGAGGGCACGTTCTCATCCGGAATGACCGGATTGTAATCGATGACAAAGTAGTGTAGACCGAGTGAGTGTTGCTGCGGCATTCGGGTCCTGATGATCCCGGCAGATCGCCATCGAGCGAAATGCCATGCCTGCACAAACCCGAGACCGCTTCCTCGCAGAGAAGAGCCGCTACATTCACGTAGACGGCGTGAGCATGTCAGTCGCGGATGCGGCTGCATCGCATGGCCTCGCGAAAGGCACCTTGCTGCAAAGGCTGGCCCGAGGCTGGCCCGTCGAGAAGGCCGTCCGGACCCCGGCACGTCACCGGGAGGTCCGGTCATGAGCCGCGCTGGCAAAGCACCCACCCACGGACACTGTGTGGGTGGTCGGGTGTCATCAGAGTATCAGATCTGGGCCCAGCTCGTCGGTCGATGCACCAACCCGAACCATCCCAAGTTTCCGAGCTACGGCGGGCGTGGGATCAAGGTCTGTACCCGCTGGAGACTGTTCGAGAACTTCATCCAAGACATGAAGCGCCGACCTTCGCCTGATCACTCGATCGAGCGAGAGGACAACAACGGCCATTACGAACCGGCCAACTGCAAGTGGGCGACGAGGGATGAGCAGAACCGGAACAAGCGCTCCAACCGGCATGTGCCGGTAGCCGGCAAGAGCCTCTGTCTGGTCGATGCGGCGCGTCTTGCGGGACTATCCCTCGGCACGTTCCGAATGCGCCTGGAGCACGGATGGTCCGTGGAACGCGCGCTCTCGACGCCCGTACAGCGCCGTCGTCCCAGCACCTCCGCCATCTCTGCCTCTAGCCGGAGTGCATCCGCATGACCGACCGCTCCGTCACTGTCACCATCGGAGCTGTGCTCCAGTCGAACTTCCGGACGTCGTTCCGGGAGGCACAGCGCGAGGTGGGCAGCCTCACCAACGCGATCGGCGCACTCGGGGCTCGCCGGTCGAATGCCGGCCTCAACAGCGTCCGTGACGCGTCTATGCGCCTGGGCAGCTCGCTCCGGACCCTCCGCACGGAGGTGAACGCGACGAACCGGTCTCTGGGCATCTTGGACCGTGGCATGGCCCGGACCGGATCCGCCATGGGTGTTGCGGTCGGACAGGCCCGGCAGTTCACGGGCGCCATCGGGTCATCCTCGCGGGCGATCCGGTCCACCACGTCGGCCCTGGACGCGCAGGTCACCGCCATCAACGCCACCGTGGCGGCCTCCCGTGCGGCCGTCACCTCGATCAACGCCCAGATCGCGGCGCAGAACCGGTTGCACACCGCCATGTCCCGGCCCCTGCCGATGCAGAACGCCCGGACCCCCGTGGGTGGCGGTGGCGGTGCTGGAGGCGGCCACGGAGGCGGTGCGCTCGCTGGGGGCGCCATGGGGGCGGCTGCCGGTCACGCGGCCCGCCACGCCCTGTTTGGCGCGGCCTCTGGCGCCCTCATCGGCGGTCATGCCCTCGGGAAGGTGTTCGAGAACGCCGCCGAGTACCGCCACGAGCTGATCATGCGGAAGCAGCAGGGCTGGGCAGACGACGAGATCGAGCAGGCCAAGCGCGAGGCGAAGCGCGTCGCACGAGAGACCCGGCTGTTTTCCGAGCGCGAGAACTTGGAGGTGCTGGGCGATCTCGGGTTCGCTATGGGCGACCGCCACCATGCGCTCGATGCCCTGGAGGCCGTTCAGAAGAGCAACGCGCGCCTGAGACAGGCCAACCCCAACATCGACGCGAACCGGTCCGCCTTCGGCGCGATCAAGGCCCTGGAGATGATGGGCCATGCCGGCGACAAGAAGACGATTGACGACTGGCTGGACAAGATGACCTCCGCCTCGATTGCGTCGGGTGGCAAGATCACTGGTTCGGACTTCCAGCAGTTCGCGAAATACGCCAAGGGGGCCGGCGCGTTTTATAGCCAGGGCTTCCTCACGACGATCGCCCCATCGCTCATGCAGGAGCTGGGTGCCTCGACGGCGGGCAACGGTCTCGGCATGGCGCGCAACGCCCTGATCGGCGGGCGTATGACCAGGGCTGCGGCGAACACGCTGAATGAGTTCGGCTTGATCGACCCGACCAAGACCGACGCTGGGATGACCGCGGCCAGCGGCGGGCTGAACCGGCACGGCTGGATCAAGGGCCTGTCGAAGACCCCCGGCCGCTACACCGACGTCACCACCGGTCGTGGCGCTGTAGTCGATGCGGATCTACTCCAGTCCGACCCGGACCAGTGGGTTCAGAAGCACCTCCAGCCGATCTACGAGGCGGTCGGCAAGGACGCCAAGAAGATGGGCGCCATCCTCGCCCAGATGTTCTCGAACTCGTCGGCCGAGCGCGTGATGTCGATCATGCTGCTCCAGCACGATCGCCTGGAGAAGGACCGGCAACAGACCCTACGGGCCCGGCAGACGTCCACCTTCGAGGGGACGCGGAACGATCCGCTGCTCGCGGCACAGCGCCTGGGCAAGTCCTTCACCGACATGACCGCGGCCATCGGTGCCCCGATCACGGAGCCGATCGCACGCGGCATGGATGCCATCGGTGACGGTCTGTACGCCATCGCGGACGCGTCGCCCGAGACCGTTGCGGGCGTCGTGAAGGTGGGCGCTGCCCTGGTCGGACTGCCGGCGCTGGCCTGGGCATCCTCGACCGCCTTCCGGGCTCTGCGGGGCTCGATGACCGGCCTGTTTTCCCTGGCCCGGTCGCCGTACTTCATCGCGTTCGCTGGCGCCGGCTACCTCATCTACAAGAACTGGGATTGGGTGAAGGGGTTCGCGGAAGGCGCGCTGCCCGGCATCCAGGCGGGCTTCACGCGGCTGGGCACGGGCCTCGACCTCGTGGTCTCCGGCGGCGAGCGCCTGTTGCGGACCTTCGGTCTGATCCCGGCCGAGACGGACGCGATCGGCTCCGCCTTCGGCCGTGGCACCGAGAAGGGCAAGGCGTTCGGGGACTTCCTCGGGATCGCGATGCCTGCCGTGGCCGCGATCTGGGCGGGCCGGACTGTGCTGTCCATCGTCGGCGGCATGGGGACGATCACCACCGCCGCCGGCATCATGGGCGCGGCCCTGCGGACGTCCCTCGGGCAGTTCGGCGCGCTGATCGCGGCGGCCGAGCTGGCGGAGAGGTACGGCGCCGGCACAGGTGGCAAGGACAAGGCCCGCGGCTGGCTCGACTACGTGGACCCCGGCCTCGGGAACCTCTGGTACGGGAAGCCGAGCCTGGGCGAGCCCGGCGCACCCGGCAGCCCGGTCTATGGACCTTTGGCCCCTGGTTCGGCCGGCAGCCTGCGCCTTGGTGTGACGCCTCCGCCGGCCGGCGCGGATGCGATCGTGGTCCCGCAGTCCTACAGCCCGGCTGGCGGGACTGGCATCGCCGGCAACATCCACCGGACCGCGTTCGGTGGCGGGAACACGGCGCAGGAGCGGGCCAGCTCGGAGAGCCGGTTCAGCGAGGCGGTCCGGCGCGGCGTCTACCTCGGTCTCCAAGACTTCGCTTCTGGCCGTGCAGCGGGCCTGGGCGCCGGATCCGGCACGGGCCGGGACGGCATGCTCCAGAACGCATCCTTCGAGGCTGGCGGTGGCTTCGGCGGCGGCGGTGTCGGTGGTTCGATGGGCGGGGCCGGCGGCGGCCTCGGTGGTAGTGGCGGCGGTGGGTTCGGCGGCGGCGGGAACGCTGGCGGGTCCGGTGTCGGCGTGCCGGACAGCGTGCCGATGACGGCGCAGGAGCGGAACACCCTCGGGCTCATCCTGAAGTACGAGAGTGGCGGCCGGAACGTCATGAACGGCGTCGGCGCCCGCATGGGTCTCAGCCCGCAGACGGCCAGGGGCTACACGGCCCAGGGCTACTTCCAGATGCTGAACTCGAACTGGCGGCGGATCGCCCCCAAGCTCGGGATCAGCGCGCCCAACGCCATGTCCGCGAGCCTGGAGGATCAGACCAAGGTCGCGCTGCACCTCCTGCGGAACGGCGGCGTCGGCAACTGGGCGAACTACAACCCGCGCCTGCGGGCTGCCCTCGCCCGTGGCGAGCAAGCGCCGGTCGGCACCATCCCCGGCATCTCACCGACGCCGGGCGGCGGGGAAGGCCCGATCGCGGGGCTCGGCAGCGGCAGCTTGAACGGCCTCCGCGTGAAGGGCTCTCAGGCCACGGCAGGGGGCGGCTCGGCGGCGGGCATCGCTGATCTGGCACGGGCTGCCCAGGCGGACCTGCCGGGCGGTGTGCGGCACTTCGGAGCCTTCAACGACCGATACCATCAGGGGACCAGCTCGAAGCACGCTCTGGGGCTCGCCTTCGACACCACGCTGAAGGATGCGCGGCAGTCGGCGGCAGCGGCAGAGGCCATGCGCGAGAAGATGCGCCGGGCCGGTCTGTCGGATCGGGATTTCCGGGTGATCGATGAGTACCGGAACCCCTCCGCTCGATCGACGGGCGGGCACATCCACACCCAGTTCAACAACCTGGCGGCTGCCGCTCAGTACCACGAGTTCGCGCAGGCGCAGGCGAGACAGGCGGCTCGGGCGACGGCGGAGGCGGCCAAGTCCAAGGGTGCCAAGGGCAGCCCTGGTGCGGGCGGGAAGATGGAGATCAACGCCCCGATCACGATCAACCCGCATCCGCACCAGAGCCCGGCCGACATCGGACGGGAAGCGGCTGAGCACATCCACGGACAGGGACGCGACGCCGGCCGCGAGATGCGTAGCTCCACCTTCGACTGGAGCGCGTAGGCGGCCGATCCCACACCGGGGGTGCAACGGGGCAGCGTCCCCGGCCCCTGCCACAGAGGAGCTTGATCTAGGATGAGAACCGCGTCGTGGACCTACACCGGCAGGGGCCGGATCGCGCTCAGCCGGGCCCCGCAGGGCACACCACGGGGCTACCGCATCATCGCCCCGCCTCGGTTCTTCATCGGAGATACGAGGCGGGCCCCTGCCGATATCTGGGCGACGTTCGCCCTGGCCGATGCGTGCGCCATGTGGCGGGCGCTGCACGCGCTCGTTTACCCGTGGGAGCCCGTCTTGGTCAGCGCAGCCCCGGCCGGGGTCGAGAGCTACCGCACTCTGCTCGCGGAATGGCTATCCGCCCAGACGGGCGAGGCAGTGACCGAGCTGGAGAACCCCGAGACGCACGAGGCGATCAAGATCCGCCGGCCGACGCTGCACGGCCTGCGTTCTGGGATCTGGCAGACTGAACCCGCAGCCGAGACTGTAACGGAGCAAATACAGAGCTGATCAGCTTTGCACCCCGGTGCAGAGCGCAGACTTAGCCACGAATTGCGCATAGTTTTACTTAGCGTCAGCCCCGAAATATTTAGCTACGACCGGCTTGACATCTATATCGTGGATATATATTCCCCATATCAGTGGCGCAATCGCTGCGGCAGAGCCCGGATCTACCGGGCACACCTTGTCATTGGGCAATTCTACTAGCCCAGGGCGAGATCTTTCTTCGAGGACGTCCCGTGCCCATCACACAGTGGGGGCAGGACTGGCTCGCAGAGCAAGCCGCCGTCGAGTACATCCTTAGCCTGGACTTCGATCCCGCTGGGACCGAGCCGGTGAGGGTGCAATCTTGGCGGGCTGCGCTCTGGAGTTCGAGACCTTGGAGAGCCCTGATGCAGTCTTCCCCCGCCCCGACCACGAGCCCGCGGACCCGTCAGCAGTTTGAGCCGGGCGCCTACAACGCATCCGAAAGCTCCGTAGTGTCGGTGATCCGGCGCAAGAGCGAGACCGTCGAGATCACGAGTTTTGAGCAGCTCGCAGAGCTGGCTGGCCTCCCCGTGGCGGATGCCGAGAAGGCCGCACGTCGGCTGATCAGCCGTGGCTGCATCAAGGTCGTCCCGGTCTACGAGGACGTCGAGCACTCCCCCGTGGAGTTCAAGGCCGTCCGCGGGTGGGAGAGCCCCGACGTGCCGATTGACGCCATCTGGACCGCGCGCTGACCTGCGCTGAAGCAGCCCGCCCCCTCAGACCTGGAGAACCACCATGTTCGTGTCCCCCTTAGACTTCAAGCCGAGCTGCACCCCGAAGGGTGGCGAGGGCCCCGCCCAGAAGACCGATCTGACCACGCAGGTCATCAACGGGTTCTCCAACGCTCTGCGCGCCTCGCAGCCGGGCGGCGCGGCGCCCTCGCTGGAGCCGGGTGCGGAGAGCGACGCAGAGAGCCGGGTGCTTCGAACCCTCCGCTCCGCTGGCACCCCTCTCAGCACCATCGCTGCCGTCGCTCGTGCGTCGGGCCTCTCTCCCGAGGTGGCCCAGCGGGCTGTGGGCGACCTGTCCAACCGCCGGCTGATCCGGCGGGCGTCTTCCGCTCTGGGCGGAGACCAGTGGGAGGCCGCGCCCGTCCGGCGCTGATCAGCTTCGGAGATCGCCGCCGGGTGCTAGCTCCCTAGGCGGCGGTAGGCGGGAGGCAGGCCGATGTCCGCCAGGGGTCGGTGTGGTCCCCCGCTTCGAGATCGTCCAGGGCTCGGGGCGGGCCTGGACGTAGACGGCAGACGAGGCTGGCCCTCCTGTTCAGCAGATCTGCCGCCGACGCCCGCGAGACCACTCCCCAGTAGGTGTGATGCCCTTTCCTGGGGGTGATGGCGGTGGAGGGGGCACACGACCCTTTCACGAAGTCTCGCACCGCGGCGGGCGCTGGCTCCATCAAATCAGCCGGCGCCCGCCTCTCGATCAACCTCCCGGAGAAGGTCATGACCACCGCGCCGCTCATACCCGTCCTAGTCCACCTCACGCCCGAGCTGCTGGACGCTCTGGATCAGCTTTACCCGAAGGGCGGGCTCCGCCGGCCGCCGTCGCGGGCTGCTGTGATCCGGGATGCCATCGCCGCGCATGTGGAGGCGAAGCGCAGCGGAGGTGCATCGCGATGATTGGCCGGCAGAGGCGTCGGGCGAGCTTGCCGTTTCGCCTCGCCCACCACGATCCGTTCCCCGGATCCGTGGTGATCCCCCGTCACGTCGTGAGGAAGCTCGAAGCGCGGGTGGTTCGGGCCGGCGAGAACGAGTGCTGGCCTTACGTGCCGGATCGACCCTTCCGCCCCGTGGACGTTCCGGACTTCGAGCCGGATCCGGATCGCCATCACCAGATCGCGTGGCGAGATCCCGAGACGAACGTCAGGCTGACCATCCCCACGCACCGTCTTGCGCTCATCGCAGAGATCGGCCCGATCTCTCCGGATCTGCAAGCCTACCACCTCTGCGCGCGTTCGCACCGCTGCTGCAACCCGAGACACCTGTATGCCGGCGATCCCTGGCGCCGGGCAGATGATCGCGCTCTGCTGAAGGCGATCGAGGCTGCGCAGGGCACCACAGAGGGTGTGGTGCTCCCGAGACACCCGCGCAGCCGTATGGTGTGCGAGGCGCTGATCAACGGCCAGGACCCGGCTCCGATCAGCGAGCAGGAGCGGCAACGGCTTGACCAGCTCTATTAGAGCCTTCGCCATTTAAGATTGTGCTGGCCCGATTGGGCAGCCTCGTGCTCGCGCCTCTGCACCCCGGTGCAAAGCGTGACAGTAAGGATGGGGAGCAGCCATGAGCCCGCGCAGAAAGGTGCCCGAGCTGCCCGCCGAGCTACCCGAGAACGTCGTCCTGTTCCGACCGGCTGTGGTGCCGGATGTCGTGGTGAAGCAGCGTCCCAAGCGGCCGAAGCGGGCCGGATCTGGGGCGCCGGGAAATTTAAGATCGGTGACGCCGAGCGTCCCAGATTTAGGAGCAAAGACGCCGGTCCGATCGGGCGAAAAGCCCAGTTCTGACAGCGTTTTGACGATGACGCCGGCGTCGCTCCAATTAAGCGAAAACGCCGACGAGGCGTCATCGGTCTTAAATCCCAAGCAGCTCCAGGCCGAGTTCCAGAAGCTCGTGCTGAGCATGGGGAAGATGGAGCTGCGGAAACGCTTCCCGCTGGAGGCTGCTGCCTATGGCGACATGAAGGGCCGGGCTCGCACCCATGGTGCTGTGATCCATCCCGAGTTCGCGGATTTCCGGGGGTTCCTGTTGCATGTAGGTGCCCGGCCGCTGCCGACTTGGACCCTCGACCGCAAGAACCCGCATGATCCCGAGTACGCGCCGGGGAAAGTGCGCTGGGCTGACAAGCGGACCCAGGCGAATAACCGCCGCAACACGATCATGTTGACGATCGGGGAAGAAACCCGGCCGCTGACGGACTGGGCGCGGCGCACCAAGCAGGATCCGAAGAACCTCCGGAAGCGGCTCGACAACGGCTGCACGCACGAGGAGGTGGTGTACGGCCGGAACCAGCGGGCACCCGAACCGGCGACCGAGCCCGTCGAGCCCGTCGATGCGGAGGGCTACGTCTGGCCGGGCTCAGAGCGGGCGCAGGCCTTCTGGGAGGAAGGCTTCCGGAGCTTCGTCGCCTTCACACAGCACAACCGACGTCTGCGAATGCATGGGGCCGATGCGGTCACCCGTGACGCGTTCCTGGCATGGATCGGGGGGAATATCCTCGAAGCCGCGCGCTTCGAGCTGATCGAGCTGTGGCCCTACTACGGCGATCCGGACTGGGATGAGCCGCAGGAGCTGCGAGACCACCCGACATACCTGGTCGTGCAGGTCTACCGCTGGCCTGTGCTGGAGGCCCGATGCCGCGCCTCTGGTAGCCGAGCGCAGCGTGCCCTTTTGGAGAACACCCTGAAGTTCTTCAGCCGGCCGACCCGTCCGCACAAGCAGAACTGGGCGGTGATTTTCGATGGGTGAGACCGTGCGCATCAAGCCCGAGCGATCGGCGCCGCGCTTGCACCCGGTTTCACAGCCAGCCGTGGTACACTGGAACGGTACACCGCGCTGATCCAGCACCCATCTAAGTCATTGATTTGATTAGCGAGGAGCTGTCTGGGTTCGTATCCCCTCAGCTCCACCAGGCTTTCCTGGTGACAAGACAGCGTCCCGGTTCCGCAGCGATAGCGCTGGCGCGGCCGGGACTTAGCGCCGGTCCGCGGGGATCTCTTCCCGCCCCGCGCCACCAGCCCGATCCCACATTCCGATCCGCGCGCGGTCCGTGACCGCGCCTGGCCCCGACCGCGCCCCGCCCCAGGTCTCGGTCCGGGCTTCCCGGGAATCCCCCGCCGCGAGCCTGCAACCATCGCGGCGCGGCAGGGTTCGGTCCCGATCGGAGACGGAGGAGGTCGCGTGGCGTCCTGGATCGAACAGGCAGTCTGGTGGCAGGTCTTTCCCCTCGGCTTCGTCGGAGCCCCCGACGCAGCCGACCCGGCCGCGCCGGTCACGCACCGCCTCGCCCACCTGCACGGCTGGCTCGACTACGCGGTCGAGCTCGGCGCGTCCGGGCTGGCGCTCGGGCCGATCTTCGCGGCCTCCACGCACGGCTACGACACGGTCGACCACTTCCGCATCGATCCGCGCCTGGGCGATGAGGCCGATTTCGACGCCCTCATCGCGGCGGCCCGGGCCCGCGGCCTCCGCGTCCTGCTCGACGGCGTGTTCAACCATGTCGGGCGGGCGCACCCGGCCTTCCAGGACGTCCTGCGGCACGGGCCCAAATCCGAGCGGGCCGGCTGGTTCCGGCTGTCCTGGCCGCGGGGCTCCGGCCCGGGCATCGAGCCGGACTACGCCTGCTTCGAGGGGCACCGGCAGCTCGTCACGCTCAACCACGACGACCCGCGAATCGCCGACCACGTCGCCGCCGTCATGGGCCACTGGCTCGCCCGGGGCGCCGACGGCTGGCGGCTGGACGCGGCCTACGCGGTGCCGCCGCGCTTCTGGGCGCGCGTGCTGCGTCAGGTCCGCCTCGCGCATCCGGAGGCCTACATCGTCGGCGAGGTGATCCACGGCGACTACGCCCGCATCGTGCAGGACACCGGCATGGATTCGGTGACCCAGTACGAGCTCTGGAAGGCGATCTGGAGCGCCCTCAACGATCGCAACCTGTTCGAGCTGGCCCACGCCCTGGACCGGCACAACGGCCTTCTCGACAGGTTCGCGCCCCTGACCTTCGTGGGCAACCACGACGTGACGCGCATCGCGAGCCGGCTCACCGACGAGCGGCACCTGCCGCACGCGCTGGCGATCCTGCTGACCTGCGGCGGGACGCCCTCGATCTACGCCGGCGACGAGCAGGCCTTCCGCGGCGTGAAGGAGGAGCGGGTCGGCGGCGACGACGCCATCCGGCCGGCCTTCCCGCCGACGCCCGCGGATCTCGCTCCCTACGGCTGGCCGATCTACCGGCTGCACCGGGACCTGATCGCCCTCCGGCGGCGCCACGCCGGGCTCCACCGGGCGCGGGCGCGGGCGCTGCACCTCGCCAACGCGCAGATCGTGCTCGCGCTGGGCGACGGGAGCGCGCGGGTGCTGACGGCCCTGAACCTCGCCGACGCGGACGCGACGCTGCCGGTGCCGGAGGCCCGGGCGATCGAGGCCGGCACCGGCGATCTTGCCGAGGCCGGCAGCCCCGGCGCCCGCGTGACCCTGCCGGCCCACGGCTGGGCCGTCCTGACCGTGTGACCGCCGCGCATCGGCCGGGAAGGGGGCCGGAACGGGGCCGGAAAGGGGCCGACCGCCCGCTCGCCCTAGCCGGTGCGGCGGGCCGTCCAGCGCCCCGCGCAGGCACCGAGCCCGGACAACGTCCAGCGGCCGGTCCCGGCGGACCCGCGCAGGCGGCCCGTGACCGAGACGCTGGCCAGCCCCTTGCGGATCGTGCCGGTGATCCGGCCGTCCGGCCCGGCCCGGCCGGAGGCGTCGACGCCGTTGCCGCCGGCGTCGTCCACGGTCCCGTCCCGGATGACGATGGGATAGCTGTAGGGCCCCGTGCAGCTCCCGCTCTCCGCGGTGGCGATGACCGACCATGACCCGTCGAACCGGCTGGCCGCGGAGGCTCCCGTCGCGGCGCAGACGGTCGCGCAGGCGGTCAGGATCAGGGCGGGCGCGAGCAGTGCGGCGCGAAGTCGGGTCATCGTCTCCTCAGTGATGGTCTCGGATCTCGGATGGGATTCCTCCGTGCCGGGCGGCCCCGCCGCGCGGCACGGCGCGCGGGCGGACCGTCGGCCGGTGCGGTCGCCCGGCGGAGCGTCGGGAGCCGGAGCACGGGGTGAAAGGGCAACGGGCCGGACGCGCGCCCGGAGCGGCGCGGGCGCCCGGCCTCGCGGCCGTGCCGGACAAGAGGGCCATCCGCCCGGCACAACCTCGGAAAAGGGGCGCGGAACGCGGCGGCGCCCGATGGCGCACGGCGCGTTCCACGACCGCGATATGGGGCCTAACACGTTCATGTGAATGAGAGATTTTTACCAGTACGCCGTACTTCCCACCGGCTCCGCGGGATGCCGCGCGCCGACGTGTCTCAGCGGGCCATCGCGGCAGACACGCCGTTCCGCGACAGGCCGGTTGGCCTGGGGCGGCTGCGCAGGAACGTGTCGAGCCATGCGGGCATCCCGGTTCCGGGCCGGAACGCCGCCCGGCGCTCCCAAGCCTTCAGGAGGGTGAGCCGGACGAGGTCGTCCCCCTGGACATCGCCCGCGATGGCGTCGCGGGTCAGCGCCAGCGCGCGGCGGCGCAGGTCCGGCACGGCGTCGACCAGCGCCCTCCCGAAGCCGGCGGGGACCTGCCCCTCGGACTCCGCGGCGTCCGCGGCCTCCGACAGGCGGCCGAGCAGGCGCCTTAGACGCGAAGTTTCCTCAAGTTCTGCAACTTCTGGAAAATTCTCGCGCCGACTTGCGCATGTTGTCGCACCCGGCACGGAGATCACGTCCCCGTGTTCCGCGGGCCCCCGCACTAGTCGGTCAATATCCTGCACGTTCGGCATGGCCATGTCTGCTGGGAAGGGAGGGCCGAGAGCGCGCGGGGACGGCGTCGCGGCGTTGCGAGCACTAATCTCTGGCTCAAAACGCCCGCGTCAATGATGCGCGTATACCAGGAAAATAACTTAGATGAGGGAACCTGCTTGTGCGCAACCCGTTTGTGCCCCGCTGCCGACAGGGCAGTGACCGCGTGAAGGGGTGCAGAAGCTGTGACGGCGGGCGTCGACAGGCATGAGCTCCGGCAGATCATCGCCGGCCTGAGCGAGGGCGTGATCCTGGTCGAGCCCGATCAGACCATCGCCTACGCCAACGAGGCCGCCCTGGCGATGCACGGCGCCGAGAGCCTCGACGAGCTCGGCCCCACCGTCGACGCCTACCGCGACCGCTTCTGCCTCCGCTACCGCAACCACATCACGCCCGCCGAATACCCGATCGAGCGCGTCGTGGCCGGCGAGACCTTCCACGACGTCGTGGTCGAGGTACGGCGGGCCGACAAACCCGACATGGACTTCGTGCACTCGCTGCGCAGCCTCGTGGCCACGGACCGCGACGGCAACCCGAGCTGCCTCGCGCTGATCCTGAAGGACGTCTCCGACCAGTTCGAGGCCGAGGAGCGGTTCGAGCGCACCTTCAACGCCAACCCGGCCCCGGCCGTGATCACGCGGCTGTCCGACCTGCGCCACGTCAAGGTCAATCACGGCTTCCTGGAGATGACCGGCCACACCCGCGACGCCGTCATCGGCCGCAGCGTCTACGAGGTCGACGTCCTGGCCGGCGCGCGCAACCGCGACCTCGCCGTCGCGCGGCTCAACGCGGGCGGCACGATCCCGCAGATGGAGGCCTGCCTCGACCTGCCCGACGGCGGGAGCCGCTTCGTGATCGTCGCCGGGCAGCCGATCGAGATGGGCGACGAGCCCTGCATGCTGTTCACCTTCGCGGATCTGGAGCTGCGCCGGAAGGCCGAGGCCGCCCTGCGCCAGAGCGAGGAGCGCTTCGCCAAGGCGTTCCGGATGACGCCGATCCCGACCGTGCTGGTGCGGGCCGAGGACGGCCAGGTCACGGGCGTGAACGAGGCGTTCAGCCGGGTCTTCGGCCTGGGCGAGGACCGCGTCGTCGGCCGCTCGCTCGAAGAGGCCGGCCTGTGGGTCGCCGAGAAGCAGCGCCTGCAGGTCGAGGCCGCCCTGGAGCGGCAGGGCTACGTGCTCGGTGTCGAGGTCTGCCTGCGCCACGAGAGCGGCGCGAACCTCGACTGCCTGGTCTCGGCCGAGCGTGTCGAGATCAACGAGACGGCCTTCGTCCTGCTGGTGCTGCAGGACATCACCGAGCGCAAGCACTCGGAGCGGGAGCTGTTCGACGCGATCGAGACGGTGATGGCCGACACGTCGTGGTTCAGCCGCGGGCTGATCGAGAAGCTGGCGAACCTGCGCCGGCCGGCCCGGGAGGGCGGCGACGCGGCGGCGCCGAACCTGACGGTGCGCGAGCGCCAGATCCTCAACCTGATCTGCTCGGGGCTCGGCGACGACGCGATCGCGCGCAAGCTCGGACTGTCGCGCAACACGGTGCGCAATCACGGCGCCGCCCTCTACCGCAAGATCGGCATCCACAAGCGCAGCGAGGCAGTCGTCTGGGGACGCGAGAACGGCTTTCCGCTGAACATCTCTGACGGATGAATACCGCCATACTGGTACAACCAAACCATTGATCCGGTGCGCCCGGCGTACATCTTCCGGTCGGCAAGGGTTTTCTCACGCATGACGAGGCGCCCATGACCGAAGACAGGAAGACACCGTCTCCCGAGCACCTCAAGGGCTCGGTGAAGGAGGCCATCGGCAAGCTGACCGGCGATGCCCGGACGGAGACCGAGGGCCGGCGCCAGAAGCGCGACGCGCCCGGATCGAAGGCCGGCGGCTCCGGGCCCGCGGGCTCCGGCCCGCGC
The DNA here is from genome assembly GCF_053346095.1 of Methylobacterium sp. A52T. Lineage (NCBI taxonomy): Bacteria > Pseudomonadati > Pseudomonadota > Alphaproteobacteria > Hyphomicrobiales > Methylobacteriaceae > Methylobacterium > Methylobacterium sp. A52T. The sequence goes on from NZ_JBKFBI010000062.1 coordinate 21,792, forward strand.
TGACGGACGTCACCCGGCGCCTCACGGTGAGGCGCCCCCACCACGAGCGCGATCGCGGAGGCGATCGCACACGCGACGACGGAGGAGAACGACATGGTCGACACCAATCGGATCACGGGCGCGGCCCGGGAACTCGGCGGCAAGGTGCAGGGCGCGTTCGGCGACCTGACCGGCTCGCGGCGGGACTCGGTCGAGGGCCGCGCCCGCGAGGCCGCCGGACAGGCCGAGACCCTCTACGGCCAGGCCAAGGACACCGTGCGCGACGCGGCCGACCACGTGGCCGACGCGGCCCGCGACCTCGGCGGCCGGGTTCGCGACGCCGTCGACGATCTCGGGGCCGACGACGTCGAGGCCCGCGCCCGCCGCGCCCAGGGCGCCGCGCAGGACCAGTACGCCCGCGCCGAGCGCGGCGTCCGCCACGCCGCCGAGGAGGCATACGACTACGCCGAGGACGCCTACGCGCGCGGCAGCCACGCCCTGCGCCGCGGCACCCGCGAGGTCGGCCAGCAGGTCGCCGAGTACCCGCTCGCCGCCCTGCTCATCGCCGGCATCGCGGGCTTCGGCCTCGGCCTGCTCGTCAGCGCCCGCCGCGACTGAGCCGCGACTGGGCCGCGTCCCGGCCGCCCCGGGCCTTCCGGGCCTTCCGGGCCTTCCGGGCCGGCGGCCCCACGAATTTCAGCGATCCACCACCGGAGTGACAGCGTGACCACCATCCAGACCGTTGCAACGCCCCTCGCGCCGGACGCGCACGCCGACACGCGCGCCGTCCTGCTCAACCAAGTCTCCTGGGGCGCCATCTTCGCCGGCGCCGTGACCGCGCTGGTCACCCAGGTGATCATCAACCTCGTCGGCGTCGGCGTCGGGCTGGCCTCGGTCGGCACGACCGCCGCCGACAACCCCTCCGCCTCCACCGTCTCGATGGGCGCGGGCGCGTGGTTCGTTGCCTCGGGCCTCGTCGCCTCGCTGGCCGGCGGCCTCATCGCCGGGCGGCTCTCGGGCAAGGCCCTGCCGGGCGCGGCCGCCCTGCACGGGCTGGTCTCCTGGGCCGTGACGACGCTGGTCGTCCTCTACCTGCTGACCTCGGCCGCCAGCGGCCTGGTCGGCGGCACGCTCGGCACGGTCTCGAGCGCGCTCGGCGGCGCCGGCAATCTCGTCGGCGGCACGGTGCAGACCGCCGCCCAGGCGGCGGCGCCGTCGCTGTCGAAGATCTCGAACCCGCTCGACGGCATCGAGGACAAGGTCCGCCAGCAGGCCGCCGGCCAGGACCCGCAGGCCGCCAAGGACGCGGCCGTGGCGGCGGTGAAGGCCGTCCTGACCGGTGACCCGGCCCAGAAGGAGCAGGCCAAGACCCGCGCCGCCGACGCCCTGGCCAAGGCGCAGGGCATCACGCCGGATCAGGCCAAGGCGCAGATCGACGACTACCAGAAGCAGTACGAGCAGGCGGTGGCCAGCGCCAAGCAGAAGGCCGAGGCCGCTGCCGTGACGGCCAAGTCGGCGGCCACGCAGGGCGCGTTCTACGCCGCGCTGGCGCTGATCCTGGGTGCGCTGGCGGCGTATGTCGGCGGCCGGATGGGCGCGCCCAAGCCCGCGACCCTGCTCGGCGCCTACGAGACCCGGCGCGTCTGACACCGCCCTCCGACACCGTCACCGGCCCCCGCGCCGATCGCGGGGGCCACCACCGGCCGGGGAGACCGGCCTCACCAGCGAAGCAGGAGCACACGCGATGAGCAGCACGACCGACAAGATCAAGGGCCTGGCCAACGAGGCGGTGGGCAACGTCAAGCAGGCGGCCGGCAAGGCGACGGGCAACGACAAGCTGGTGGCCGAGGGCAAGGCGCAGGAGCTGAAGGGCGAGGCGCAGAAGACCGTCGGCGACGTCAAGGACGGCGCCAAGTCCGTCGCCGACAAGATCACCGGCAAGCACTGAGCCCGTCCCGCGGCGCCGGCTCCCCGGCGCCGCCGCCCCCGCCGAGGCGGGGCTCCATTCCCCCGACACCAGGAGAGCTGCATGAACCGCGACCAGATCCGCGGCGCGTCCCGCCACCTCAAGGGCCGCGCCCAGACCGCCCTGGGCGGCCTGACCGGTGACCCGGGCCGACAGGTGCGCGGAGCCGTCAACCAAGTGGCCGGCGGCGCGCAGTACGCCTACGGCCGCGCCCGCGACCGCGCCGAGGACCTCGCCGAGGACCTGGCGGAGGATAGCCGCCATCTGGCCGAGGCCGCCCGGAGACGGGCCGACCACCTGATCGACGAGGGCCGGGACCGCGCCCGGGACGCGCGCCGCCGCGGCGCCGATTACGGCCGGCAGGCGATCCGCACGGCCGACGCCAACCGCACCAACACCCTGCTGGGCCTGGCCGCCGTCGCCTTCGCGGCGGGATGGCTCGTCCGCCGCACCCGCTGACGGAGGTTTCACCGATGCTGCGCAAGCTCCTGACGGCCTTCATCGTGCCGAAGCTCATCGCCTATCTCGGGCGCCGCTACGACCGGCGCCGGGGCACCGGCCGCACCTACTGACGCCCGGACCTGGAGCCCCGGATCCTAGCCCGGGGCCTTCCAGATGCCGGCGGCGATCCGCGTCGTCTCGACCAGCGCGGCGTGGAGCGCCGCGTCCCCGTCGCGCCGGCCGGCGCGGATCGCCGCGACCAGCTCGGCCGGCGATCCGGCGGCGCCCAGCGCCCGCTCCCAGGCCCCGGCCGCCGCGCCCGCCTGCGCGATCTCCCGCATGACCACGCCCATCGCGTTGGCGGCCATCAGCAGGACGTAGCGCTGGCGCCCCGACAGGGCCGGCGCGACCTCGTCGAGGAGGCTCTGCCGGGCGACCGACAGGAGGGCGGCGCCCGCGGGCGCGTCCGGGAAGGATTCGCTCATCGGGCTCCCCACCGCTCGGGCGCGGTCTCGCGCAGGATCGCGGCCTCGAGTTCGGGCACCATCCGGCCGGTCAGCGCCAGCTCCAGCGACGTCTCCTGGCCGGAGACGTGGCGATGGCCCTGCTCCAGGGCGATCACCGCCCAGCGCAGATGCGCCATGACCTCCCAGTAGCGCACCGCCTCCGGATCGATCGCGCGCCCGCTCTCGGCCTCGTAGCCCCGGTAGAAGGCGGCCCGCGGGGCGATGCCGCCGGCCTCCAGGTCGGGTCGGCCGAAGCGCCAGCAGGCGGCGCAGAACCAGCCGATATCCTGGACCGGGTCGCCCCAGCCGGCGAATTCCCAGTCGAGGATCGCCGTCAGGCCCTCGGCATCGACCATGTAGTTGCCGGTGCGGAAGTCGCGGTGGACCAGGACCGGCCGGGGACAGGGCGGCGCGCGGAGCTCGGCCCAGCGCAGGCCCCATTCGAGGGCCGGGCGCGCGGCGCCGATCCCGTCGAGACTCGCCCGGAGCGCGCGGATCTCGGCCAGGGCCGGCTCCGGCTCGGGCGCGCCGAGGAAGGCGAGGTCGTCCGCCGGGGCGGTGCCCGGGCCGGCCGCCGGCAGGATGCCGTGCGTCCGGGCGAGCTCGCGGCCGAGCTGCTCGGCCAGGGCCGCGCGGTCGCCGCCGAGGCTCGTGTCCTTGACCACCCGCGGCCCCAGCCCGATCCCGGCGACGAGGCCCATCAGCGCGAAGGGCGCCCCGACCACCCCCGGATCCGCGCAGAAGCCGACCGGCTCCGGCACCCGCACGCCGGCCGCGAAGGCGGCGCGCAGGATCCGGAACTCCTCCGCCCGCGAGCGGCTCGACGCGATGGTGGCGGCCGCGTCCTTGCGCAGGACGAAGCTCCGGGGCGCGCCGTCGACCCGGCACGACAGCATCCAGTTCTCCTGGATCGAGCCGCCGGTCAGCGGCCGGGCGTCGTCGAGCGCGACCGATCCGGCCTCCAGGGTCCGGCCGATCCAGGCGCAGAGCGCCGTCCTCTGATCCGCGTCCAGCATGGTGCCTCAGGACCGCGTCACGGGACGCGCTCGAGGGCCATGGCGATCCCCTGGCCGCCGCCGATGCACATGGTCACGAGCCCGTAGCGGCCGCCGGTCCGGGCCAGCTCGTAGAGGGCCTTGACGGTGATGATCGCCCCCGTGGCGCCGATCGGGTGGCCGAGGGCGATGGCGCCACCGTTCGGGTTGACCCTGTCGGGATCGAGGTCGAGGGCGCGGGAGACCGCGCAGGCCTGCGCCGCGAAAGCCTCGTTCGACTCGACGACGTCGAAATCCGCCGCCCGTAGGCCGGTCCGCTCCAGCAGCCGCCGCACCGCCGGCACCGGGCCCATGCCCATCTCGGACGGGTCCACGCCGGCGTGGGCGTAGCCGACGATCCGGGCGAGGGGCGTCGCGCCGTCGCGCGCGGCCCGCGCGGCGCTCGACAGGACGAGCGCCGCCGCGCCGTCGTTCAGCCCCGAGGCGTTGCCGGCCGTGACGCTGCCGGTCTTGGAGAAGGCCGGACGGAGCTTGGCCAAGTCCTCGGCGGTCGTGGCCTTCGGGTGCTCGTCGGTGTCGAAGGCCACCGTCTCGCGCCGGCGCTGGACCTCGATCGGCAGGATCTGCTCCCGGAACCGGCCCTCGCGGATCGCCCGCGCGGCGCGGGCCTGGCTCTCGGCCGCGAAGGCGTCCTGCACGTCGCGGGGGACGTCGTAGCGCGCGGCCACGTTCTCGGCGGTGACGCCCATGTGGCCGTTGCCGAACGGGTCGGTCAGGGCGCCGAGCATGTAGTCGACGAGCACCGCGTCGCCCATGCGCGACCCGGTCCGCCCGGTGGTCAGGAGGTGGGGCGCGCGGCTCATGCTCTCGGCGCCGCCGGCCACGGCCGTCTCGGCGTCGCCGAGCAGGATGGACTGCGCGGCCGAGACGATCGCCTGCAGGCCGCTGCCGCAGAGGCGGTTGACCGTCATGGCCGGCACCTCCTCGGGAATCCCGCCCTCCATCGCCGCGACGCGGGCGATGTAGGCGTCCCGGGGCTCGGTCGGGATGACGTTGCCGAGGACCACGTGCCCGACCGCCTCGGGCGCGGTCCCGGCGCGGCGCAGCGCCTCCGCGACGCAGCGGGCGGCGAGGACGGAGGGCGGCGTGCCGGCCAGCGCGCCGCCGAACGTGCCGATCGCGGTGCGCACCGCGCCTGTGATCACGACCTCGGTCATACTCTCGGCCTCCTCTCGGCTTCCCTGTCTGGCTCGGCCTGCCGACGCGCCCCGCGCGGCGGACGGACGGTGACGGCCCGGCTCAGGCCCCGACGTCCCACGACCAGAAGGCGTCGCCCTCGGCCTCGAGATTGCGGTTCAGGACCATCTTGTGGACCTCGTCGGCCCCGTCCACGAGGCGCGCCTGCCGGGCGTAGCGGTAGATCCACTCGAGGGGCGTGTCGGTGGAGTAGCCCCGCGCGCCGTTGATCTGGATCGCCGTGTCGGCGGCCGCGTGCAGGAGGTTGGCCACGTGGACTTTGGCCATCGACACCTCCTTGCGGGCGAAGCTGCCCCGGTCGAGGGCCCAGGCGGCCTTCATCACCAGGAGGCGGCCGATCTCGATCCGCATGGCGAGGTCGCCCAGCATCAGCTGGATGCTCTCCCGGTCGGCCAGCCGGATCCCGAAGCCGTGGCGCTCGGCCGCGTAGGCCCGGGCGATCTCGACGCAGCGCTTCGACAGGCCGAGCCAGCGCATGCAGTGGGTCAGCCGCGCCGGCCCGAGGCGGATCTGGGTGAGCTTCAGGCCGTCGCCCTCATTCATCAGGACGTTCTCGGCCGGGATCTCCAGGCCCTCGAACAGCAGCTCGCAGTGGCCGCCGTGCTCCTCCGGCCCCATGATCGGGATGCGGCGCAGGATCCGCCAGCCGGGCTGGTCCCGGTGGAACAGGAAGGCGGTCAGCCCTTTCCGCGCGTCGTCGGAGGTGCGCGCCATCAGGATGAAGTGCTCGGCCTCCTCGGCGCCGGTGATGTACCACTTGCGGCCGGTGACCACGTAGCCGTCGCCCCGCCGCTCGGCCCGGGTCTGGATCATGCCGGGATCGGAGCCGCCGCCGGGATGCGGCTCGGTCATGGCGAAGGCCGAGCGGACCCGCCCGTCCACGATCGGCGCGAGCCAGCGCGCCTTCTGGTCCGGGGTCGCCACCTTCTCCAGCACCATCATGTTGCCGTCGTCGGGCGCGGCCGAGTTGAACACGACCGGCCCGAAGATCGAGCGGTTCATGGCCTCGTAGCAGACCGCCATGCCGACCTTGTCGAGCCCGGCGCCGCCGGTCTCGGGCCGCAATTGCAGGCACCACAGGCCCTCTGCGCGGGCGAGGTCGCGCAGCCGGGCCAGCTCGGAGAGGCTGATGTTGCCGTGGCCGTCATAGGCGGCCGGATCGGCCTCCAGCGGCAGGATGTGCGCGTCCACGAAGGCCGCGATCCGGGCGCGGTAATCCTCGACGCGCGGGGAGATGGTGAAATCCACGGGCCCACCTCCTGGGTCGGTGCCGGCGATAAAAATCGAGCGAGCGCTCGCTTTTTATCGCCTGGATTCGCGCCTGGCAACGGGCTAGACCGCGGGAGACGCTCCCGGTCGTGGCCACGGCAGGCTGGCGCGACGACGAAGCGACGACGGCGCGACGAGGGATCGATGAGCCCCGCAGACGCTCTTCCGGCGCACCTTCCGGCGCACCTTGCGGCGAAGGACGCCTACGCGACCGAGGCGATCTGCGCGCGGATCCTCGCGCGGCACCGGGACCGGATCAGCGTCCGGAAGGACCACGTCGCCGTCGCCAACCTCGCGCGGATCATCGAGGCGGTGCTGAAGCTGTCGAGCCGGCAGGGCTTCCACGAGACGAGCCTGCGCGACCTCGCCCGGGCCTCGGGACTCAGCATGGGCGGGCTCTACTCGTACTTCGACAACAAGAACACGCTGCTGGTGATGATTCTCACCGAGGTGGCCGAGACGGCCGAGGCGGTCCTGCGGCAGGCCCCGGCGGGGCTCGTGGCGGATCCGGCCGCGCATCTGCGCTGGCTGATCGAGACCCATATCCGCCTGACCGAGGCGATGCAGCCCTGGTTCGTCTTCGCCTTCATGGAGGCAAAGGGCTTCCCGGCCCCCGCCCGGACGATGGCGACGGAGAGCGAGGCCGCCACGGAGCGCATCTTCGCCGAGGTCCTGGCCCGCGGCGCGGCGGCGGGCGTCTTCGCGGTCGCCGACGTTGATCTCACCGCGGCGCTGATCAAGCCGCTCCTGCAGGACTGGTACGTGAAGCGGGCCAAGCACCGGAAGCGCGGGATCCCGATCCAACGCTACATCGCGGGCGTGACCGCCTTCGTCGAGAAGGCCATCGCGGCGGGCTGAACCGGCGCGGCGGACGAACAACCCCTGGTCGAGGCCGCCGCGCGCCCTTATGCCGGGCCCGGGGGGCATTCCGGAGCGCGGGGAGCATGGCCGGACCGATCAGGCGCCGCGCGGACGCGCCCGGAGCCGCCGGAATCGACGATCCGCTGAGCGGCCTCGCGCCGCTGCTGCGCGTGCGGCCGCACCTGGACGACGTCTGCCGGTTCGGCGGCGCCTGGACCGCCCCGCACGCGCCGGAGCCGACGCGGCAGGCCTATTTCCACCTCGTCACGCGCGGCCGCGCCACGCTGCGGCGGCCCGGGAACGCGCCGCTGCAGGTCGCGGCCGGGGACATCCTGCTCCTGCCGCGCGGCGACGCGCACCTGTTCCACGGCGCGGGGCCGCCGCCGTCGACGCCCCTGCCCGTCGCGGTCCGCCACGCGCACGATCTGCGGTTCAAGACCACCGTCGGGGCCGAGCCGGACGTGGAGCTGATCTGCGGCCGCCTGGCCTTCGAGGCGGCGCCCCAGACCCTGATCGTGACCGCCCTGCCCGACCTCCTCGTCCTGAGCGTCGGCACCGAGCCCCTGGCCACCCGGTTCGCGCCGCTCCTGGCGGGCATCCGCGAGGAGCTGAACGACCTCCGCGCCGGGTCGGTCGCGGTCGCCGAGAACCTCGCGAGCGCGCTGTTCATGATGATGCTCCGCGCGCATCTCGAGGCGTCGGCCCCGGCCGAGGGCCTGCTGCGCCTCCTGGGGCATCCTCAGACTGCCAGGGCGGTGCTCGCGATGGTGCGCGACCCGGTGCATCCCTGGACGCTGGACGAACTGGCCGCGACGGCCGCCGCCTCGCGGGCGAGCCTCGTGCGCGCCTTCCGCGCCGCCGCGGGCGTCGCCCCGCTGGAATTCCTCACCGACCTGCGGCTCGGGCTCGCCCATCACCGCCTGCGCACCGAGACGGTCCCGCTGGACCGTCTCGCCGCGGAGGTCGGCTACCAGTCCGCGCCCGCCCTCAGCCGGGCGTTCCTGCGCAAGTACGGGATCCGCCCCGGACAGGCGCGGCAGGCCGAGGCGCCCCCGCAGGCGGTTTGATCCGCCCGGTCATCGGCCTGCGCCGCGCGGTCATCGAGGGCGCGGCCGGCCCCGACTACCTTCCTCGTCATCACGCAGGAGGTCGTCATGCACATGATCGATTGGAACAGCTACCGCCAGCAGGTCACCGCCGGCGTCGGACACTTCGCCAAGCTCAGCCCCGACACGGTGCGGGGCTACGGCACCCTCAGCACGGCGGGCCAGAAGACCGGCCAGCTCGACGCCAAGACCCGCGAGCTGATCGCGGTGGCGGTGGCGATCTCCCTGCGCTGCGACGGCTGTATCACGGTCCACACCGACGCCGCCCGCAAGCTCGGCGCGACCGAGGCCGAGCTGGCCGAGGCCCTCGGGGTCGCCACCAGCCTCAACGCCGGTGCCGCGGTCGTCTACGCGACCCGCGCGCTCGACGCCTTCGCGGCCTCCGCCGAGGCGTAGCCCCTCCCCCATCCGATTGAGCAAGGAATCGTGCCATGAACACGCAGGTTCACCGCGTCCTCGGCCTCGTCTCCGGGCCGGGCTCGAACCGCCTCGGCCTCCAGGCCATGCGGGTCGCCATCGCGGTCATCTTCCTCTGGATCGGCGCGCTCAAGTTCGTGCCCTACGAGGCCGACAGCATCACGCCCTTCGTCGCCAACAGCCCGGTGATGGCGTTCTTCTACGCCCACCCCGACCAGTACGCCCAGCACCTCACTCACGAGGGCGAGCTCAACCTCGCCGCCCGCGCGTGGCAGACGGCCAACCACACCTACGCGTTCTCCCGCGGCCTCGGCACGGTCGAGCTGCTGATCGGCCTGCTCGTCCTCGTCGGGCTGGTGTCGCGGCGGCTGGGCCTGGCCGGCGCGGTGCTGGCCTTCCTCACCCCGGTGGTGACCCTGTCGTTCCTCGTGACCACCCCCGAGGCCTGGGTCGCCGCGCTCGGCGACGCCGAGCACGGCTTCCCCTATCTCTCGGGTGCCGGCCGCCTCGTCCTCAAGGACGTCACCCTCATGGCCGGCGCGTGGCTCGTCCTCGCCGACAGCGCCCGCGCCGTCCTCGAGCGTCAGGCCCGGGCGCCGGACGCCCCCGCCCGCCTCGACCTCGCGGCGAGCCGCTAGGAGCCCGCTAGGAAGCCGCTAGAGCGGTATCCGATCATATTGGATCATATGCGTCGTAGCCTCCGGCGGCGAGATAGCGGCGGCATTCGGCTGGCGTGAAGCGTCTGAAGGCTCGTCGGATCGTGTCCCAGAGGTCGCTGATCG
>NZ_JBKFBI010000063.1:0-30780 GCF_053346095.1 Methylobacterium sp. A52T
GGCCGCCGAGCGCATCGCCCGGGGTGCCGGGCTGACGCTCGCGGCGGCGGCCGAGGCGCTCCGGCGGAGCGGGCAGGCCTCCGCCGGTCGGGCGACCCGCCCGCCCCCGCCCCGGCGGTCCTATTCCTGGGCGCAACCCAAGGAACCGGTGACACCCGTCACGGTCGAGGAGTTGCTGCGCCAGAAGGCCGAGACGGAGGCGTGGCGCAAGCGCAGCGCGGCCGCCGCCGACCGTCGCCGGAAGCGGGAGCGCGCCGACCAAGAGGCCTACGTGGCGGAGCAGCGCGCCCGGCAGGCGGAGCGCGACCGGGACTGGGCGCGCGCCCGCGCGGATCCCCCGGGCGCGCCGGAGGACGGGACCTGAGCGCCGGTCGGCCGGCTCAGCGGTGATGCCGCGGCCGCGCGCTCCGGTGCGTCCGCGCCCTGCGGTGCCGCGGCGCGACTCGCGGCGGCGATGGTGGCTCGGCGGCGGCGACCGGTGGCCCGGGCGCGACGCCGTCACGGGCGGCGACGATCCGGCGCGCTTCCTCGACGCTCATGTCGCAGGCGCTCGTCATGCCCTGCAGGGCGCCCAGGGCGCGGTTGTACTCGGGAAGGTTGATGCATCCGGGGACGCCCCACGCCCAGGCGGGGACCGGCGCGGCGCCCGCCACCGCTACCGCGAGGGCGGCAAGAGCGTTCCTGAGCAACACGGATCCCTCTCCTCTTCACCGAGGCCCGGATCCCGCCCCCTGAGGCAGCACGCCCTTCCGGGCGGCGGGTCCACGGACGCCCGATCAGGCCCCGCCGCACATGTGCTGGGAGTCGGGCAAAGTCCAGGAATCCAGCGTGCGCAGGTTGGTCGTCGTGTACATCTTGCCGCGATCGTCGCCCTTGGGGCAGCCCGTCGGCAGGAGAACGAGGCAGGTCATGACCCGGTCGCCGACCCGCGACCGCGCGACCGCTTCGACATACGCGTAGGAGACCCCGTAGACGCCGTTCTTGAGATCGACGCTCGTCCCGTCGCCGATCCCGTCGCCCTTCGGCTTCACGAGCGTGTCGCTGAACCGGGTCCCGATCCGCGCGATGGTGGTCGCCGCGCAGGTGCCGACCCGCGTCGGCACCTGCGCCTCGGCGGCGGACGCGAACCCGAGACCGGCGACCACGAGACCGGCGACCACGAGGGCGCCGGCCAGGATCGGTCCGAGGGCAGCCACCATCAGGCGGCTTCGAGGAGGAAGTTGGCCCGGCGGAACATCAGTTCGCGCCGGTAGAAGTAGACGCCGCGGTGCCGCATCGCCGCGTGCGCCGCGTCCACGTCGAATCCGTACGGCCTGTCCCGGGTCGTATCGATGCAGCCGACATACATCCAGCGGACACCGTCGATGAGCGACGGTATGGGCTGGTCCTGTCGGACGGCGCAGAACTGCTCCCCGTCCGAGGCCGAGACGAAAATGTAGAAGGTCTTCCGCGCGCACATCCGAACCTCCATGGGACTCGGGGGTGTAACCGCAACGCCACGGTCAAGCTATAAACTGACCTCGGAGGAATAGTCAAGCTTCTGCCACATTTTCGTCACGTGTGAGACGGACCGCCCCGGCCGGCCGCCTCACAGGCAGCCGACCCGCCGCAGGGCGCCGATCAGCTTCCGGCCGACGCGGTAGCCGTTGAGGGATTCCGATCCGAGGATGCGGACGGTTTCGGCCGACGCGGTGCGGTCGTAAAGGAACACCTGGAAATCCGACCGCCCCTGCCCGACGGGGCCGCCGCTGACCTGGCCGCAGAACGCCACGGCGGACTCCGCCTCGGCCGGGATAGGCCGGATCTTGCGGAACCTCACGAGGCCCGCATCCGGGAAGGCCGCGGCGACCCGCGCCCGCATCTCGGCCTCCAGATCGTCGGCGCCCTGCCCGTGGGCGAACGGCGCGGCGAGCAGGCCTCCGAGGATCGCCGCCACCACCGCGCGTCCCCAGCCAACCGCAGGCACGGTGCGGGACCTCCGGACCCTCGACCTCGGCACGGACGGGCTGCGTGTGGCGGCCATGAAGAGACTTCGCGATGCGCTCGAAGCGTATTGGATCACGAAGATCTGCGAAGTGGAAGCGTCGGAGCCTCGCCGGCGAATTGTCCCGCAGGCGCACGCCGGAAATTCCGGCGGCGCCCTCCAAATCTCAGACAGGACCATGGCCATATCCTAGACCAGCGGGGCGACGCACGCCGGATTGAAATTTTGCATTCAAAATTCGTTACTTGCCCAGCATGTCATTTTGCGTTGACAGCCGATAATGTCCGAGTATTCCTGGTCTATAATAGGTATCGGCAGGGTCGAAGAAGGGGTCGATCGCTTTGCGCAAGAACCAGGACCAGCTCGAACCGACCATCAGCGACGTGGCCCTGCGCGTCGTGACCGCCTATCTGTCGAACAACGCGCTGCCGCACACCAGCATACCGCCGCTCCTGATCTCCGTGCACGGCGCGCTCTCCGCGCTCACCGACCGGCCGGCGGTCGTCGAGGCGCCGCCCGAGCAGCCCGACGCCGCTCAGATCCGCGGCTCGGTCCGCCAGGACGGCATCGTCAGCTTCATCGACGGCCGGTCGTACAAGACCATGAAGCGGCACCTCACGGCGCACGGGCTGACGCCGGAGCTCTACCGCGCGCGCTACGGGCTGCCGGACGATTACCCGATGACCGCGCCGGGCTACGCCGAGCGCCGGTCAAAGATCGCCAAGGCGATCCGGCTCGGCAGCAAGGCCGCCTGACCGACGCCGCCTGACCGACGCCGCCCGGCCGCCGAGTCCCCGTGAACCGATGGCCCGCACGGACGTAGATGCGCCGGACGGGGCGGCGCGCGCGTGTCGGCACTGGGGTTCGGCCCGTCCGACAACGCGATCGGATCAGAGGGATCTGGCCATGAAGGGTCTGCCGGGCTGCGTCGCCCTCCTCCTCCTCGGCACCGGACCGGCCTCGGCGCAGACCGTCCTGGCCCCGTCCGGAGACTCGGCCGTGACGCAGCCCGGTGGGACCGCGGGGCGGGCCGCGCGACACAACATCCAGGAGGCCTACCGCAACGGCGACGTGGTCGGTCATCGTCATGCGCCAGTCGCCCCCGCGCCGCGGCCGGACCGGCCCCGCCGCACGAGCCCGCGCTTCTAGAGGCTCGATTCTCGCGAAAGCGCCGTGCTGCGCGCCGGCCTTCGGCGCCCGCGGGCCACGGTCTGAAATCGTTCTGTAATCCGAGCCGGTCACGGTCCGCGCGCAGGTCGACCGCAGATCGCGGTCTCGGCGGATCGCGCTGGACCGGATCGCCCCGGCAGCCCGGCCCCGGCAACGACGACAGGTGCTCGATGCTTCGGACTGCGATCGCCCTGACGCTTCTGCTGGCCGGAGCCCCGGCCTGGGCCGGGCCGCGCTGGCAGGACCTGCCGCCGACCCCCGCGCCGGTCGCCGGCACGGTTTCCGGGCGCGCTGCTGTCAACGGCATTCGGCTGTATTACGCCACGATCGGCAACGGTCCGCCGGTCGTCCTGCTGCACGGCGGCCTGTCGAACTCCGATTACTGGGGCCACCAGGTCGCGGCGCTCGCCGCCCGCCGCACGGTCATCCTCGTGGACAGCCGCGGGCACGGCCGCAGCACCCGGGACGATCGGCCATTCGGCTACGACCTGATGACCGACGACGTGGTCGGCCTGCTCGACGTGCTGAAGATCCCGCGCGCCGACATCGTCGGGTGGAGCGACGGCGCGATCCTCGGTCTCGACATGGCGATGCGCCACCCCGACCGCGTCGGCAAGGTGTTCGCGTTCGGCGCCAACGCCGACCCGTCGGGCCTGATCGAGGGTGTGGAGAAGAACCCGACCTTCGCCGCCTTCATCGACCGGGCCGGCAAGGAGTACGAGGCCCTCTCGCCGACCCCGAAGGACTACGCCGCCTTCGTCGACGCGGTCGGCCGGATGTGGAGCGGGCAGCCGCGCTGGACCGAAGCCGATCTGAAGCGGATCCGCGCGCCGGTCCTCATCGCGGACGGCGACCACGACGAGGGTATCAAGCGCGCGCACACCGAGTACCTCGCCGCCGCGATTCCCGGGGCGGGGCTGCTGATCCTGCCCAATGCCAGCCACTTCGCGTTCCTCCAGGATCCGGCGCTCTTCAACGCGGCGCTCCTCGGCTTCCTGGACGGACCATGATGGCCAGAGGCGCTCGATCGGGCAGTTTCCCGAACGTGGTCGGACCGCGATGATCCAGCCCACGCCCCAACCTCATCGGAACGCATCGCTTGCCGGCAATTCGCCGAAGATGGCATTCACGCCTCGGGTGCAACGATATCGATCGGCGCCGAACTCCTGAGCTCGGACGAGACATACCAGCTGTCCCACTGCGAAAATTGCGCAAACACCCGACGGTAACCCTTAGATACGAGCATTTCCTCAACAGCGCGCCCTGTCTTCGGATTATTCTCGACCGAGAGGGTTCGGAATTTGTGCCTGAAACTGTAGGATGATAGGATCTCCAGCTCGCTGCCCTCCGTGTCGATCGACATATAGTCGATGATTTCAGGCGCCCCGTACTGATCCAGCAAGTCGTCCAGGGAAATCGTCTCCACCGCGAGGCGCGCACCCCGCTTTCGGGTCTCCGAGAAATGATCGGCGTCGGAAAACGCCTCCATTCCACTCAACTCGGGATCCGCGTCGTCAGTCGCGAGGAAAGACACCGTCTCTCCGGATCTGGAGGAGACACATCGTGTCTCGATAAATGCATCCCTGTTCCGCATCAGCTCCCGATGCCAGACCGGATTGGGCTCTGCCAAGATGCCCTTCCATCCGAGCTTTTTCTCGAGTAGCCACGTGTTGCTGTTCTTTAAACCGTTTGTCGCACCGAACTCGACGAAGAATCCATCCGATTTCTCGCCGAGCTCGAAACAGACCCATAAGTCTTGTAGGATCTGCGATCTCGATCGGTCTCGGCGCGCTATGCAATAGTTTAGAAATCTTATGTCGTTATCGATGACGAACGGCCGCATTTCCGGTCGATTCAAACGCACCGCATTGAATATGTATTTCTGAGAGACCGGCAGCCTCGAAATCCGCGCGCAGAGAGGCGCGACTGCTGAGCGCATCAAATGTTTGGCAATGCTCACATTATCCACCTTTACCTGCAGCCTGTGCATTGTAGAGAACAGAAGCTGAAAGTCATCTCGCGTTGACGTTGAGCGGCGGCGAGGCCCGGCCGCGTTCGAAACCCCCTCGACCTTCACCATGCCCGACTCAGATCGCAAATAACCTCTTTCGGCGATGACCCGCCCGCACATCCGGACGATCCGCCGGAGCGCGCCGCCGGGCTCCGTCGGGCTCCGTACGGCTACAGACCCGCGGCCGCACCGGCGGCCCGCACGGTGCATTCGTGAACGTCGTCACATTTCCCGATGCGGAACACGCCGCCATGGCGGTGCGTCACCGGTTGCGGGCACAATCCGGCCGGAGAGGACTCACACGCTTGATCGACGCCGGAAGCCAGACCGCGAGTCCCTCCGATGCCGCCGCACCGGCGGACGGCTCGATCGCGGCCGTCACGCGGCGGCTCGATTCCCTGCCGATGACGCGGCTTCACGCGGCGGCGCTCGCCGTCTGCACGCTGGGCCTGTTCACCGACATCGCCGAGGTCGCCCTGAGCAACGCCCTGGCGGCCATCTTCCTCGCGCCGCCCCACAACATGCCGCGGGGCAGCCTCTCGCTGCTCCTCGCCTCCGTGTTCGCCGGCGGGGCCGTGGGCGCGCCCGCCTTCGGGATTCTGGGGGATCGCCTCGGCCGCAGGCGCGCGCTCCAGGCCTCCCTCGCGCTGATGGCCGCCGGATCGCTGGCGGCGGCCGCGAGCCAGGGGCTGACGGCGCTGACGATCGCCCGCACGGTCTCGGGGTTCGCGATCGGCGGGTTCCCGCCCCTGGTCGCCACCTACCTCGCCGAGGTGACGCCCGCGCGTCGACGCGGCGCGACGCTGCTGGTCTGCGCCGGAATCGGCCTCCTCGGCGGCCTGGCCGCCATCGGCCTGGTCCAGATGATGGCCCCGGCCGCGCCGCTCGGGATCGAGCCGTGGCGCTGGGCGCTGATCCTCGGGGGCGCCCTGGCGGCGCTCGGCGGCCTCCTGTTCGCGCGGCTGCCGGAATCGCCGCGGTGGCTCGCCTCGGTCGGGCGTCCCGCCGAGGCCGACGCCGCCTGCCGCCGGTTCGAGCGCGCGGCCGGCCGGGTCCGGGTCGCCGCCCCCGCCGGCCCGGATCCGGACCCGCCCGCGACCGGGCCCGCGGGGTTCCGGGGCCTGTTCGCCGAGACGCGCCAGCTGCGCCGGACGGCCCTGTTCGTCGGCCTCTACACCCTCGCCCCCCTGGCGACGATCGCCTTCCCGCTGCTCAGCGCCGTCGTGATGGTGGAGAAGGGCTTCAAGGTCGACCAATCCCTCGTCTTCGCCGCGCTGTCGATGCTCGGCCCGCCGCTCGGTACCCTGCTGACCGCGCTGGTGATCGACCGGCTCGAGCGGCGCGCCGTCCTGACGGCCCTGGCGGCGGCGATGGCGGCCCTCGGCACGGCCTTCGCCGCGAGCGGCACGTTCCTGACCCTGGTCCTGGTCGGCATCGCCTTCAACACGGCGGCGGCGACCTACGGCAGCATCCTCGCCGTCTACGCGACGGAGCTGCTCCCGACGCCGCTGCGGGCCTCCGCCATGACCTGCGCCTGGGCCGGCGGCCGGGTCGCGGCCGCGCTGGCGCCGATCATCCTCCTGCCGATCCTCTCGACCTACGGTCCGCACGCGATGTTCGCGGTGATCACGCTCGTCCTCGCGGCGAGCGCGGCCCTGCTCCTCGCCGGACCGCGCGGCCTGTCCGGGCGGGCCGTTGCTTAGGGAAACCTGGAGACGCGGATTTCCGACCCGCGGCGCCGCGCCGGATGGCGTCGGTTGCCAATCCGGCAAGATTTACACGATAAAGTTGCGCAGGCGGCCGGACGGAACCGCCGGGCACGCCGGGGGTGTCACACGTGTCTAGCCCGGTGCTCGTCCCGAGCCTCGTCGAGACGACGAGCCACGTCGACCCCAAGCAGGCCTTCGAGTTCTGGCGCTGCACGGCCCTGGCCGGATTCGGCGATATCGGGCGGCAGCACCCCCGGGAGCGGTTCGCGGCCAAGCGCCTGACCGTGGTCTCGGCCGGCTGGTCGCTGACCCACACGGTGAGCAGCCCGGTCGAGGTGGAGTTCCGCACCCGCCACGTCGACCGGAACGCCCGCGGGATGGTGGTGATCGGCCTCGCGCTCGACGGCATCGGCTACCAGGCGCAGGACGGCCGGGGCGCCCAGCTGACCCCCGGCGATATCGGCTTCCTGTCGCGGAACCGGCCCTTCGTGGCCGGCACCCAGAGCGCCTACAGCGAGATCCGCCTCGCCGTGCCGCGCGAGATGTTCGCGACCTGGGTCGGGGACGCCGACGCGTTCGCGGGCCGCAGCCTCACCCCGCACCCGTCCGGGGCGGAGTTCCGGGCGCGGCTGCGCGGCGTGGCCGGCTCGGTCGCCTGGATGTCCGCCGACGAGGCTCAGGCGGCCATCGAGGGCGTGCTCCACCTCCTCGGCCACCTCGTCGACGGCGCGGCCCGGCGCGGCGATCCGGAGGCGGTCTCGCAGGCGGCCGTCGTGTCGCTCGCCCGCGCCCATATCGCGCGGCGGATGCACCATCCCGACCTGAACCCGCAGGACATCCAGCGCGCGCTGGGCCTCTCCCGGACCAGCCTGTACCGCGCCTTCGGGGAGACCGGCGGCATCGCGGCGGCGATCCGCGACGCGCGCCTCGACCTCGCGCGCCGGCGCCTCGAGGCCCGCCGCGACGACAAGGTGCGGATCGCCTCGATCGCCTACGCGTGCGGGTTCACCGACGTGCCGACCTTCAACCGCGGCTTCCGCAAGCGCTTCGGCCTGGCCCCGGGCGACCTGCGGCCCGCGCTCCCCTAGGCGAAGCGCGACCGGCGCGTCAGCCCGCGGCGGCGAGATCCGCCCGGCCGCGGACCTGGGCGGGGAAATCGAACACCGCGTCCGCGTGCGCGATCGTCGCCGGGCGATGGGCGACGATGACCCGCGTCATCCGCAGGTCGCGCAGGGCCCGGGCGATCACCGCCTCGGTGGCCTCGTCGAGGTGGCTCGTGGCCTCGTCGAGGAACAGGATCTCGGGCCGCCGGTAGAGGGCGCGCGCCAGCACGATGCGCTGCTTCTGGCCGCCCGAGAGGGTCGAGCCCATGTCGCCGACGAGGCTCTCGAAGCCCATCGGCATGCGGCGAATGTCGTCCAGGATCGCCGCCCGGGCGGCGCACTCGGCGATCCAGCCCGCGTCCGGATGCTCGTCGAAGGCCGCGATGTTCTCGGCGATCGAGCCGGCGAACAGGCCGTCGCCCTGCATCACGCCGGCGATCCGGCGCCGGTAGGACCCGGCGGCGGTGCGGATGTCCTGGCCGTCGGCGGTGACGATCCCCTCGCTGGGCGGCGTCAGCCCCATCATCACCTTCATGAGCGAGGTCTTGCCGCAACCCGAGGGACCGGTGATCGCGAAGCAGGCGCCGGCCCGGACAGACAGCGACACCCCGCGGAAGATCCAGGGCTCGTCGGCCCCGTAGCGCAGCGCCAGGCCCGCGCCGGCGAGCGTTCCGGCCTTCAGGGCGACCACCGGGGGCGCCCCCGGCTGCGCCCCGGCGGCGAGATCCTGCTCCTCGGGCTCGCACAGCACGATGTCGGCGAGCCGGTCGGTCTGTACGTCGAGCATGCGCAGCTTGAACCACGCGTCGATCAGGCTGCCGATCCGAGTGGCGAACTGGTCGCGATAGGCCAGGAACGCCACCAGCATGCCGAGCGACAGGGACCCGCCGATGACCGCGCGGGCGCCGAGCACCAGCAAGATCAGCCGGTCGAGGCCGAACAGGAACTCGTTCGCGCGGCCGAACACGAGGTCGAGGCGCTGCAGCCGCAGCCGGGCGTTCAGGGCCGTGACGAAGTGGTTCATCCAGGCGCCGCCGCGCCGCTCGCGCAGGTCGAGGAGCTTGACGCTCGCCATGCCGCGGACCGTCTCGATGAAGTGCGTCTGCTGGCGGGCCTCGGCCACGAGGGCCTCCTCGCTGCCCTCCCGGTAGGCGCCGTAGGCGAAGACCCGCAGGACCGCGTTGAGCGCCGTCGAGGCCAGGACCACCGCGACCAGCCAGCCGCCGTAGACCGTCAGCATCACCAGCATGCCGACCGCCATGAGCCCGTCGAGCATGGCCTGGACGAGATCGGTCGTCAGGCCCTTCTGGATGGTGGCGAGGGAGCCGAACCGCGAGATCACGTCGCCGACATGGCGCTTCTCGAAGAAGTCGAGGGGGAGCCGCGACAGGTGGTCGAACAGGCCGGCCGACCACTGGTAGTTCAGCCGGGTCCCGGCCAGCATGATCGCCCAGGTGCGGGCGATGCTGAGGCCGAGCTGGAGCAGCAGCAGCAGCGCGAGGCCGATCGCCACCACGAGGAGCAGGTCGTGGTCGGCGTTCACGATCACCTCGTCGATGACGACCTGCGAGGCGATGGGCATCAGGAGGGCGACGAGCTCGATCCCGAGGGAGAGGGCCAGGACCTGGGCCAGGGCGGCGCGGATGCCGGCCATGTTGCGGAACAGGTCGCGCAACCGCAGGCCCGGGGCGGCCCGCTCCCGCCGGAAGCCCGGGTTGGGCACCGCCTCCAGGGCGACGCCGGTGAATTCCCGCGAGGCCTCCACGAGGCTGATCCGCCGCCGGCCGCGGCCCGGATCGTTGATGACGAGGCCGCCGCGCTCGACCCGGGTCAGAACCACGAAGTGGTTGAGGCCCCAGTGCAGGATGCAGGGCAGCCGGAGCCGGGGCAGGTCCGTCAGCTCGACCCGCAGGGCGCGGGCGGTCAGGCCCTGGGCGCCGCAGAGGTCGATCAGGTTGCGCAGGGTCATGCCCTTGAGGGACAGGGGATGGCGCCGCCGCAGCGTCGCGAGGTCGATCTGGCGCCCGTGATAGGCCAGGACCATGGCGAGGCAGGCCATGCCGCACTCGGCGGCCTCGGCCTGAAGGACGACCGGCACCCGGCGGCGGAGCCCGAAATCCAGCCGGGCGGCGAGGGACGGCGCCGTCACGGGGCGGCCTTCCGGACCGGCAGGGCGTCGAGGCCGCCGCGCGTGACGAGGGCGAGGCTCTCCCGGACATGCGTCACGGGATCGAGCAGCCAGCGGTAGAGCGACCGCTTCTCCAGGGCGATGTCGGCCTCGACGCGCATGCCCGCCTCGAGGCTGCGCCGCTCGCCGTAGGCCAGCACGGTGTCGGAATCGGGCCGGACCACGATGCGGTAGAGGTCGGTCCCCTCCCCCCGGGCGGCGGCGCGCCGCGCGAAATCGGGCGCGTCGTCGCTGCCCAACGGCGCCCGCGTGACCTCGGTGACGACGCCGCGGTGCAGGCCGAAGCGCTGGAAGGGGAAGGCGGCGTAGCGCAGCATCACGGGCGCGCCGGCCTCGGCGAAGCCGATGGCCGACGAATCGACGAACAGGTTGGCCTGGAGGCGCCCGGCGCTCGGCAGCAGGGTCAGGAGCGTCGCCCCGGCCGCCACGGTCTGGCCGACCTGCGCGCGGATCGACGTCAGGGTCCCGGCCTCCGGCGCCCGGACCTCGATGGCGCGGCGCGCCTCGCTCTCGGCCTTCTGCTGCGCCAGCTGGGCGGCGGTCCGGTCGAGGTCGGCGAGGTCGCGGGCCAACCGGTCGTCGTAGGCGGCGAGCTGGGACTTCGTCTCGGCGAGCTTGCCGTCGATCTGGAGGCGGCTCTGCTGGAACTGGGCGAGCTGCGCGCTCGCCTGCATGTAGAGGTAGTTCTGGCTCTGGAAGTCGGCGGCGCGGGCGTAGCCCCGCGCCACGGCGTCCGCGAGTTCCTCGACCCGCGCCCGGAGCGGCGGAACCAGCTTGTCCTGCAGGTCGATCTGCTTGGCGAGCTGGGCCGACTGCTCGCTCAGATTCGCCACCTGCTCGCGCAGCGCCTGCCGCTCCGTCCCGGCCAGATCGGCCCGGGCGGTCCGCTGCCGCTCGACGCTCTGGCGCTGGCGCTCCAGCTCGGCGATCACGCGCTCCTGCGTGGGGCCGCTCGCCGACACGGCGTCGAGGTCGATCGTGTACAGGAGCTGCCCGCGCGCGACCTTGTCGCCCTCGCGGACGCCGGTCGAGCCGACGCGCCCCGCCACCGGGCTGGCGAGGCTGATCAGCCCGATATCGGGCGCGAGCAGGCCGACGGCGTGGATGCGGCGCGTGTAGGTGCCCTGCCAGGCATACAGGCCGACCGCCGCCACCATGATCACGCAGGCCACGGCCACGATGCGGACCGGCAGAGGTTGGATGATCTGCGCCTCGCCCAGCCACGCGTTGCGTCGCGCCTCCATAACCTCAAGTCGAAAGAGCGGACTTGGCACCCGGAGAAAGCAACCTTCCTGAAAGAGACAGCCGTATTCGAGGACAATGCTCAGCGCATTTGCCACCTTACTCGGTCGCATCATGGGAGTTTCATGTCAACACTTGCCGATACGGCGAATTTTGAATAATCCTGTCCGCGTCAGATCGTCGCATATCCGTCGAAAACCGTCTAATTTTCAGAGACTTACTTCAATCTCCCGTCGAGCTTACTTTGCAGTGCAACAGGACGTCAGTTTTTGCATCATCGCGTGCTGCGTTGCGAAAGCCCGACGACGGGAGACGCGGTGAGACACGCCGCTTCGCAGCGCAGGCGGCCGCAGGGCCGACAGCGTCTGGAGCGCGGCCTGGGAAAGACAAGGCCTGTCAGTTTTTGCGCATTGGCCGGGCTCGATCGCTCGCGAGCATTATTGGCTGGCCATGACCGATTGACAGGAAGCACATCTCTGTAATCCTAAAGGCAGGTGCCGACGTCCAAGGCGCCTAGACGCTACGATCAGGCAATAGATCGAAGCAAATAACCTTCTACCTGAATCTCAATCTGGAGAACGATCATGCAGGACAGCATCGATACCGTCCGCGAGCTGAGCGCCGCCGAGCTGGACCAGGTCGGCGGTGGCCTCGGGGTCGGCCTCACTGTCGGCCTCGGGGTCGACGCGAGCCAGGAGCTCGGTGCGGTCTCGGGGGTCGTGGGCCAGGTCGGCGGTCTGGTGAGCGGCCTGGTGGGCAGCGTGCTCGGCGCGGTCGGCGGTGTCGTCGGCGGCGTGACCGGCTCCCTGCGCTGACGGTCTGACACCGGGAGGGCGGCCGCGGGGCCGCCCTCCTCCGTCGCGGGGCGTGACCGCGACGACACCGGAATCACGGGCCCGCATGGACAGAACAGCCGAGAGTTCAGGCGAGAGTTCGGCCGAGACGTTCGCCTACGCCACCAGCGGCAGCGCCGGGCATCTCTCCGGCCGCCCCGAGCTGACCTGCTACGCGCCGAGCGACCGCGGCCTCCCGGAGGTCACCTTCATCGATTTCCGCTTCCCCACCGGCGGGTGGAGCACGCACGCGGTCACCGGCCTCGAGGTCGCCGCCAGCACGCAGCCCGCCGGGGCGCACCACGCGGTCGATTACGAGATCGCGGCGCGGCTGAGCGAGCGCGAGGGCCTGCTGGTCCGGCGCCCGGGCCTGAACGGCACGACCCGGTGGGCGGGCCCGTATGCCGGCCGCGTCCTCTCCTTCTCGGCCGCCGCCGTCGAGCGGCTGGCCGAGGCGCCGATCGGCAAGATCGCCTTCGCGGCGGACGGGCGCGATCTCCGCGCCTGCCGCAGCACCTGGCACATCCTCGACGCGCTGGCTTGCGCGCACCGGGACGACCCGTCGCCCGACGCGCTGCTGATCGAGAGCCTCCACCTGGCGATCCTGCGCTCGGTCGTCACCGCCCGCGCGCCGGGCCGGTCGGCGGCGCCCGACCTCTCGGCGTCGCAGGCCGGGCGGGCCTGCGCGTATATCCGGGAGCACCTGGACCGGGAGATCACCGTCTCCGCCCTGGCCGGCATCGTCGGGCTCAGCGAGGGCTACTTCATCCGGGCCTTCCGCCAGACCACCGGGGTCACGCCCTACCAGTACATCATGCGCGAGCGCGTCGGCCGGGCCGAGGCCCTGATCCGCTCCGGCGCGGGGTCGATGGCGGAGGTCGCCGCGCGATCGGGCTTCACGAGCGCCAGCGCCATGAGCCGCACGTTCCGGAAGCTCGTCGGGCGCTCGCCGACCGGGCGCACGGCCGGCCGGCGCGCCTGAGGCGCTACCCGGCGGCCCGCGCCGCCCCCCCGCGGAACAGGGCCTCCATCTCGCGCCGGACGCGGATCGCCTCCTGGCCGGCGTCGAACGCGACGTCGCTCCAGCGCACGGTCCGGCCCGCGGGCACGTCGTTCCTGAGGACCATGTTGTGGGCGAGGCCGATCGGCAGGGCGTCCTGCGCCAGGGAATCCGCCGCCGGCATCAGCTTGCCGTAGACGGTGAACCCGCCCTCGCCGTCGAGCCGCTCCCCGGCCCGCAGCGCGCGCTTGGCCGTGGCGGCGACGTCGCCGCGCCAGTCGCCCGTTGCCCCCGTGGCCTCGCCGCGGACCGCGATGGAGGCGACCGAGATGCCGAGTTCGAGGCCGATCAGGTGATAGGGCTTGTAGGTCGCGGCGAACCGGCCGCTCGAATCGGTCTTGAGGCCGTACTGCGCGAAGCAGTCGCGCACGTAGGCGCTCGGCGCCTGGAACACCGCGTAGACGCCCCAGCGCAGGTCCCGGAAGACCGGCCGTCCGTCCCGCTCCACCGACGAGACCACCTCGACGGTGCCGCGCTCGGTGAGGAGGCCGCCATCCGCCGCGGGCTTCAGGACGCTCGGCAGGTCGTCGACGCCGCAGGGCGGGAAGGCGAGGCCGTCGCGCGGCGGGGTGAGCCCGCAGGCATTGGCCACCGCGGCCATCTCCAGCGCCGACTTGGTGCCGTCGAGGAAGGAGTTGAACATCTGCGGGTTGAAGTCGCCGCCGGCGACCTGGCTCTCGCTGAAGCCGTAATGGCCCCAGACCGTGTCGGGCGTGGAGGCGTGGTAGGCCGGGAGGTACTTGGTGCCCTTGCCGGCGCAGATCACCTCCAGCCCGATGGTGCGGGCCCAGTCGACCAGCTCGGCGATGAGCGCCGGCTGGTCGCCCGAGGCCATGGAGTAGATCACCCCGGCCTCGGCCGCCCGGCGCGCCAGCAGCGGCCCGGCCAGCACGTCGGCCTCGACGTTGACCATGACGATGTGCTTGCCGTGCGCGAAGGCCCTCAGCGCGTGGCGGATGCCGGCGGCCGGGCTGCCGGTGGCGTCGATGACGATGTCCACGAACGGGCTCGCGATCATCGCGTCGGCATCCTCGGTCACGAGGGTCGTGCCGCCGCGCGCGGCCTCCTCCAGCCCCCGCGCGGCGAACCGGGAATCGTCCCAGCCGACCCGGCGCAGCGATTCGCGCGCCCGGCCGGGCGACAGGTCGGCCACCGCGACGAGGTGGATGCCGGGCGTGCGCGGCGCCTGCGACAGGTACATCGAGCCGAACTTGCCGGCCCCGATCAGCCCGACCCGGACGGGCCGGCCCTCGTCGGCGCGCCGCTGCAGCTTGGCGGAAAGGGACATGGGGCGTTCTCTCCCTGGGCGACGGTATCGCCTCGTTGCTTGGGCCTGCACCTAGAGCGGTTCCCGGTCCCGTTGAGACCTGTCGCATGACAAGATCGGCATCGTCCGGTCAGACCAACGGCGCCGCCTGCCCCTCACCCCTCCGCGGGCTAAGGCTACGCAGGTTTCGAGGTCTCGGAGGGCTCATCCGCCAGCTTGAAGGGCGCAGGTCTCCTCTCCCGTGCGGGAGAGGGACAGGGTGAGGGATGCGAGCGCTCCGGAAGAGCCGCAGCCTGTACGCGCGCCGGCGCGGAGTTCAGTCCTGAGACGTCTTTCCCC
Source organism: Methylobacterium sp. A52T (assembly GCF_053346095.1). Classification (NCBI taxonomy): domain Bacteria; kingdom Pseudomonadati; phylum Pseudomonadota; class Alphaproteobacteria; order Hyphomicrobiales; family Methylobacteriaceae; genus Methylobacterium; species Methylobacterium sp. A52T. The sequence continues at coordinate 14,907 of NZ_JBKFBI010000063.1, forward strand.
TCACCCCGACCCTCTCCCGAACGGGAGAGGGGGCCGGTCGCGCTCCGCCCTAGGCCGCTTGCCCCTCGACCCGACGCGCTCGCAGCTCTCAGGGCGTGCGCGTGCGAGGTCTGGACTGCCTCAGGCCGCCTCGGCCCGGCTCTGCGCCTCAACGTCGAGGAGCCAGCGCCGGAAGGCCCGAAGCTTCTCCAGGGCCCCGTCGCGCTCGCGGTAGCAGATGAAGTGGAGGTCGCGGGTCAGGCTCGCGACCCGATCGCCGCCGAGGCGCACCAGTTGCCCGGCGGCGAGCTCGTCCCGGGCGAACCGCAGGGTCTCCAGCGCGACGCCGAGCCCCTGAACGGCCGCCGAGATCACCAGCGAGCCCCGGTCGAAGGCCGCGCCCGCCGCCCCGGCCGGGACCGGCAGGCCGTTATGGGCGAACCAGTCCGGCCAGCGGACGGGGCTGAAGGACGAGTCGAGCCGGGTGAAGGGCCCGATCGACCCGGCCGCGTCCGGCTGCGCGGCCCGGGCGACCTCCGGCGCGCAGAGGGCGGCGATCTCCTCCGGGCCGAGGGACTCGACGGTCAGGCCGGGCCCGTGCGGCGGCCGGCCGTAGGCGATCAGGATGTCGATCGCCTCGTGCCGCCCGAGATCCACCGGGTCGGCGCTGGTGGAGAGGCGGATGGCGATGCCGGGATGCGCCTCCACGAAGGCGGGGAGCCGCGGCCCGAGCCACTTCGCCGCGAAGCTCGGCGTGCAGTGCACGGCCAGCGACGTGGGTGACGGCGGGCTGAGGTCGGCGCAGACCGCCTCGATAGCGTCGAAGGCGCTCGAGAGCCCCGCCAGCAGGCGCTGGCCATCGGCGGTGAGGAGCGCCTGGCGGTTCGCCCTCCGGAACAGGGCGCGCCCGAACCAGCGCTCCAGCGCCCGGATCTGGTGGCTGACCGCCGAGGGCGTGAGGTGCAGCTCCGCGCTGGCGCGGGCGAAGCTGCCCAGGCGCGCGGCCGCCTCGAAGGCCCGGAGGGCGGAGAAGCTCGGGATTCGGCGCATGCGCAATCCGTGAATTGAATTCATGGAAAGCGTGAAAAATCGTCGTTTGTCAACGCGCGGATCCGGCAGGATAGTGCCGGCCACGACGCGATCGGCGGCCCGGTCCGTACCCCGACGAAAGGAGACGCCATGCTCGACGATCACGCCCACGAGGCGGCCGTCGCCCTCGACCTGCCGAACGACGATGCCGGCCGCAAGCGGACCTCGATCTACCAGCCCGAGCAGGCCGGCCTGATCTTCCCGGAGATCCCGGACTTCGCCGACCACGCCGAGGAGCGGGACTACCGCAAGAAGCACCTCGTGGCCGCCTGCCGCGCCTTCGCGATGCACGGCTTCGACTACGGCTTCGCCGGCCACCTGACGATCCGCGACCCGGAGCGTCCGGAGCTGTACTGGACCAACCCGATGTGCGTGCACTTCTCGCAGGTGCGGATGTCGAACCTGATCCTGGCCGACCACAAGGGCCGGGTGGTCGAGGGGCGCCACGCCATCAACCGCGCGGGTTTTGTCCTCCACGCCGCCGTGCACGAGGAGTACCCGGAGGTCATGGCGATGTGCCACGCGCACACCACCTACGGCACCGCGTGGTGCGCCACCGGCCGGCCGCTGGAGATGATCAGCCAGGACGCGGCGGCCTTCTACAACAGCCACGCGGTGATCGGCGCCTCGGCGGGCGCCGTGGCGGTGGAGAAGGAGAGCGGCCTGTCGGTCGCCCAGCAGATCGGCCGCAACCGCGGCGTGCTGCACCAGAACCACGGCCTGCTGACCTGCTCGCAGCACAGCATCGACGACGCGGCCTTCTGGTTCATCGCCCTGGAGCGGGCCTGCCAGCAGCAGCTCCTGGTCGAGGCCTCCGGCATCAAGCCGCAGCTCCTCTCGGAGAAGACCGCCCGCTACAGCCGCGAGCACGTCGGCAGCGACTACATCGGCTGGCTGCACTTCCAGACGCTGTACAACCACATCGCCGAGACCCAGCCCGACATGTTCGCCTGAGGCCGGCGCCCGCCCCGCGCGAGGGGCCGCGAGAGATTGAGGGCCGGCCGCGAGGCCGGCCCTCACGCTATGGGCGGTCCGCCGGGCTCCGCCGCCCCTCGTACCGGGCCCGCGGCCGGATCAGCGTCCCCTGGCGACCCTGCTCCATGGCGTGCGCCGCCCAGCCCAGGCTCCGGCCGAGCAGGAAGATCGTGAACGGCGCGCTCCGCGGCAGGCCGGCCGCGCGGACGAGCGCCGTCAGCGCGAAATCGATGTTCGGTCGCGCGCCGGTGGCCTCCTCGGCGCAGTCCCGGACGGCGTCCAGCAGGGGGTCGGCGGGCAGGATCGCGCCCAGGGCCGCGGCGCGGACGTCGCCGTCCGGGTAGAGCGGGTGGCCGAAGCCCGGCAGCGCGCCGCTCCGATCCAGGCAGGCGCGCACGGCCGCCCTCGGGCCCGTCGCGGCGGCCTCGTCGACGAGCCGCAGCACCGCCGCCGCGGCGCCGCCGTGGCGGGGGCCCGACAGGGCGCTCAACCCGGCCATGAGGCAGGCCGCGATCGGCGCTCCGGTGGAGGCGGCGACCCGGGTCGCGAAGGTCGAGGCGTTCAGCTCGTGGTCGGCCAGCAGCACCAGCGCCTGGCGGACCCGGTCGGCGGTCGCGGCGTCGAGGGACCAGAGCCGCGCGAGGCCCTGATGCAGGGGCGCCCGGCCTTCGGGGATACCGTAGGACGCGGCGAGATGCGCGACGGCGCGGCGCGCGTCGCGGCACAGGCGGTGGTGCCCGCGGCCGAGCGCGGCCTCGGCCTCCTGCAGAAGCCCGGCCAGCGCCAGGAACGGCGTCGCGGCCGCGCTGGCCGGAACGTCGAACAGCGTCGCCTCCGGGCTGTCCCACAGGAGGTCGGCGGTCGCCTCCAGGCTCGCGTCGCGGGCGAACGCCACGGCGTCGCGGCCGCGGTAGATCAGGCTGCCCCGGTGGACGGTGCTGATCGCGGTGACGACCGACGGCTCGCCCCAGGCCATGGCCCCCGCGGCGATCGCCGCGCTGGCGCGGCTCCGGCCGCGCCGGTCGGCGAGCGTCGCGACGTCGGCGGCCCGGTACTGGCTGTGGCGCCGGCCCGGCGCCCGCCGGGCCTCGATCAGCCCGCGGCTGACGTAGGCGTAGAGCGTCTGGGCCCGGATCCCGAGGGCGTCGAGGGCTTCGGCGCGGTCCAGCCATTCCGTCATGTTGATCAGATGTATCAAGATTGATCGATCCGTCGATGGCCGGCAGCGTGCGCGAATTGATCGAGGGCCGCGACCATGCGCGAACGACACGCCGACCACGACGCCCTGCCGCCGATCCTCGCGGAGGCGCTGGCGGCCCTGGCGCTGCCGCCCGAGGCCGGGGACCGGCTGACGGTGACCGGCACCGGGAGCCTGCCCTCCTGCTTCCCGGTCACCGCGCTGGCGACGGCGTCGATCGGCGCCGCCGGCCTCGCCGTCTCCGAACTCCTCGGCCTGTCCGGCCCCGCGCCCGCCGTCACGGTGGACCGGCACCTGGCCTCGGCGTGGTTCGGCACCTCGGTGCGGCCGCAGGGCTGGACGCTGCCGGCCGCCTGGGACCCGATCGCCGGCGACTACCGGGCGGCGGATGGCTGGATCCGGCTGCACACCAACGCGCCCCGACACCGCGCCGCCGCCCTGGCGGTTCTCGACTGTCCGGGCGAGCGGGAGGCGGTGGCGGCCGCCGTGGCCCGCGCGGCGGCCGAGGACCTGGAAGGGGCGATCCTGCGCGCCGGCGGCTGCGCCGCGGCGATGCGCGGTCCGGACGCCTGGGAGGGCCTGGACCAGGGCCGGGCGGTCCGGGCCGAACCCCTCGTGGCAGTCGCGGAAAGTCCCGTCCAGCACCGGTCGCCGTGGCGCCCGGACCCGGCCCGTCCCCTCGCGGGGATCCGGGTCCTCGACCTGACCCGCATCCTGGCCGGGCCGGTGGCCACGCGCGTCCTGGCCGGCCTCGGGGCCGACGTCCTGCGGGTCGACCCGCCCGGCTGGGAGGAGCCGTCCCTGGCGCCCGACGTCACCCTGGGCAAGGTCTGCACGCGGCTCGACCTCCGGCAGGCCGCCGACCGCCGGCACTTCGAGACCCTGCTCGCCGAGGCCGACATCCTCGTGCACGGGTACCGCCCGGACGCCCTGGAGCGGCTCGGCTACGGCGCGGCGCGGCGCCGGGCGCTCAACCCGGACCTGATCGACGTCGCGCTCTGCGCCTACGGCTGGACCGGCCCCTGGGCCGGACGGCGCGGCTTCGACAGCCTCGTCCAGATGGCGACGGGCATCGCGGCGGCCGGGCGGCGGTGGAAGCAGGCCGACCGGCCGGTGCCGCTTCCCGTCCAGGCGCTCGACCACGCCACCGGCTACCTGATGGCGGCGGCGTCCGTGCGAGGCCTGATCGCCCGGCAGCGCGACGGGCACGCCGTCACCGCGCGGCTCTCCCTGGCCCGGACCGCGCGCCTGCTCACGGACCATCCCGGCAGCGCGCCAGGGCCCGCCTTCGGCGGATATCGGGACGCGGATTACGCCCCGGAGATCGAGGACACGGCGTGGGGACCTGCCCTCCGGCTGCACGCGCCCGTGCGGATCGAGGGCGCGCCGCTGCGGTGGGATCGCCCGGCCTGCGATCTCGGAGCGACGGAGGCCGCACAAGTCAGACATTTCGGTAGCGCGCGATCGTCTGGCTCGAACGCACCCCCCGGGAGCAGAAGAGCTATAAATTGACCAATCGCGGGAATGTTTTTGCAGCCTCCGCGCGGCGGAACGCTTGACACCGATCTATGTTATCTGGCAATTCGCATTCATGATCTGTAATGCGTCTTGTCGGCGTTTTTAATACTAGGCTTAAGCGAAGATTTGATAGTCAGCTTTCTTAAAGTCTGCACATATCGACATAATACTGAAAATAATACCACCGTTTACGTCAAAGCGCACCCGGTTCGCCGAACCCGTCTCGCATTGTGCCAGACGGTCCGACACCGAGAAGGATGACGATGAACGAGTCTGCCCCGGGCCACCCCATCCTGCGCGACGTTCCGATCGGCATCGCCGCCACCGGGATGCGGCACGAGACGGACTCGATGGGCGGGATCGACGTGCCGGCAGACCGCTACTGGGGCGCGCAGACGCAGCGCTCGCTCCAGCACTTCTCGATCGGCGACGATCGCATGCCCAAGCGGGTCTACCACGCCTACGGCTACGTCAAGAAGGCCGCCGCCCTGGTCAACGCGGCCGCCGGCCGCCTGGAGGATTGGCGCGCGCAGGCCATCGTACAGGCCGCCGACGAGACGATCGCGGGCAAGCTCGACGCGCACTATCCGCTCTACGTCTGGCAGACCGGCTCCGGCACCCAGTCCAACATGAACGTCAACGAGGTGCTGTCGAACCGCGCGATCCAGCTCCTCGGCGGTGCGCTCGGCTCCAAGAGCCCGGTCCACCCGAACGACCACGTCAACATGGGCCAGTCGTCGAACGACACCTTCCCGACCGCGATGCACGTCGCCACGGTGCTCGAACTCGACGAGGTCCTGCTCCCCAAGGCGCGGGCGCTGGCCGACGCGATCGACGCCAAGGCCCAGGCCTGGATGCACGTGGTCAAGACCGGCCGGACCCACCTGCAGGACGCGACGCCGCTCACCGTCGGCCAGGAATGGTCGGGCTACGTGGCGCAGATGCGCGACGCGCTGGCCCTCGTCGAGGCGTCGCGCGCCGGGCTGTACAAGCTGGCGGCCGGCGGCACCGCGGTCGGCACCGGCCTCAACGCCCCGGAGGGCTTCAGCGCGGAGATCGCCGCCAAGATCGCCGCTCTCACCGGCAAGCCGTTCGTCACGGCGCCCAACAAGTTCGCCGCGCAGGGGTCGCTGGACGCCATGGTCGCCGCCATGGCGGCGGTGCGCGGGCTCGCGGTCGCGCTGATGAAGATCGCCAACGACATGCGCTGGCTCGCCTCGGGGCCGCGCTGCGGCCTCGGCGAGCTGCTGCTGCCCGCCAACGAGCCGGGCTCCTCGATCATGCCCGGCAAGGTCAACCCGACCCAGTGCGAGGCCCTGGTGATGGTCTGCATCCAGGTGATCGGCGAGGACAACGCGGTCGCCTTCGCGGGCGCGCAGGGCAACTTCGAGCTCAACGCGATGCGCCCGATCATCATCAACAACACGCTGCACGCCATACGCGTGCTGGGCGACGCCTGCGAGAAGTTCCGGACCTACTCGGTCGCGGGCACGGAGCTCAACCGGACGCGGATCGACGAGACGGTGAACCAGTCGCTGATGCTGGTCACGGCCCTGTCGCCGGTGATCGGCTACGACCTCGCCTCCAAGATCGCCCACCGCGCCAACGACGAGGGCACGACCCTGCGCGAGGCCGCCCTGGCCGAGGGCGTCCCGGCCGAGCGCTTCGACGCGGTGTGCGATCCCAGGACCATGATCGGCCACGGGCTGGCCGGCGCCTGAAACCCGCCGGGACCGTCCGTCCTGACCCCTCAGCTGAGCGAGACACCATGAGCACGAAGGTCGCCGATCTGTTCGTCCGGGCGCTGGCGCAGGCCGGCGTGAAGCGCATCTACGGCGTGGTCGGCGACAGCCTCAACGGCCTGACCGAGGCCCTGCGCCAGGACGGCTCGATCGCCTGGATCCATACGCGCCACGAGGAGAGCGCCGCCTTCGCGGCCGGCGCCGAGGCGCACCTGACCGGCGCGCTCGCGGTCTGCGCGGGATCCTGCGGGCCGGGCAACCTGCACCTGATCAACGGCCTGTTCGACGCGCACCGCTCCCGCGTGCCCGTGCTCGCCATCGCGGCCCAGATCCCCTCGGCGGAGATCGGCCGGGGCTACTTCCAGGAGACCCACCCGCAGAACCTGTTCCAGGAATGCAGCCACTACTGCGAGCTGGTCTCCTCGCCGGCCCAGCTGCCCGGCGTGATCGAGACCGCGATGCGCGTCGCCATCGCCGAGCGCGGGGTCGCCGTGGTGGTGATCCCCGGCGATGTCGGCCTCATGGCCATGCCGGGGAACGCGCCCGACCTCTCCGCCGCCCTGGTGCCGCCTCCGCCCGTGGTGCGCCCGCGCGACGCCGACCTCGACGCGCTCGCCGAGATGCTCAACGCGGCCGGGCGCGTGACGCTGTTCTGCGGCCGCGGCTGCGCCGGCGCCCACGCGGAGCTGCTGCAGCTCGCCGAGGCGCTGAAGGCGCCGGTCGTCCACGCGCTCGGCGGCAAGGAGCACGTCGAGTGGGACAATCCCTACGACGTCGGCATGACCGGCCTGATCGGTTTCTCGTCGGGCTACCGGGCTATGCTCGACTGCGACACCCTGCTGCTGCTCGGCACCGGCTTCCCCTACCGCCAGTTCTACCCAGAGGACGCCAAGGTCGCGCAGGTCGACCTGCGGGCCGGGAGCCTCGGGCGCCACTGCCGGATCGATCTCGGCCTGATCGGCGACGTCGGCGAGACGATCGCGGCGCTGCTCCCGCGGCTGCAGGCCAAGATCGACCGGGCGCATCTCGACGACAGCCTCGCCCATTACCGCAAGGCCCGCGCCGGGCTCGACGCGCTCGCGGTGGGCAAGCCCGGCGGCAAGATCCACCCGCAATACGTCGCCCGGACGCTCAGCGAGGCGGCCTCCGAGGACGCGGTCTTCACCTTCGACGTCGGCACGCCGACGATCTGGGCGGCGCGCTACCTCGCCATGAACGGCAAGCGCCGGCTGATCGGCTCGCTGAACCACGGCTCGATGGCCAACGCCCTGCCGCAGGCGATCGGCGCGCAGGCGGCCTATCCCGGGCGGCAGATCATCTCGTTCTCCGGCGACGGCGGCTTCGCCATGCTGATGGGCGACCTGCTGACCCTCAACCAGCACAAGCTGCCGGTGAAGATCGTGGTGCTGAACAACGGCACGCTGGGCTTCGTCGAGATGGAGATGAAGGCGGCGGGCTTCCTCGAGACCGGCGTCGAGCTGGTGAACCCGGACTTCGCCGCCATGGCGAGCGGGGCCGGCATCTTCGCCCGGCGCGTGGAGGACCCGGCCGCGCTGCCGGACGCGATGGCCGAGATGCTCGCCCATGACGGCCCGGCGCTGCTCGACGTCGTGTCGGCCCGCCAGGAACTGTCGATGCCGCCGAAGGTCGGGCTCGAGCAGGTGACGGGCTTCGGGATGTGGCTCGCCCGGGCGGTGATCGACGGGCGCGGCACCGAGATCATCGACCTCGCCAAGACCAACCTCTGGCGCTGAGGCGCCCTTCCGAAGCCGGAGCTCTGCCCGATGATCCGCTGCGTACGCATCTGGACCGGTGACGACGACAATTCCTACTTCGAGGAAGGCGTCATCGACCTGCCCCACGGCGAGCGCGGCGACATCCTCAGCGGCACGACCGAGGTGGTCTCGATCTCCTTCCGCGAGACCCAGGCCGGCGGCACCTACGCGTGGCACGCGGCGCCGACCCGGCAGTTCGTCATCACCCTGCGCGGCACCCTCGACTTCCAGACGAGGGCCGGTGCGCACTTCACGATCCGCCCCGGCGACATCCTCATCGCCGAGGACACGGCCGGCTCCGGCCATTCCTGGCGCCTCGTCGACGACGAGCCCTGGTGCCGGGCCTACGTGATCCTCGCCCCCGGCGCCGAGGCCCGGCTCCCCTTCGTCCCGAACAAGACCGCCTGAGGAGGGGCCCGATGGCCGACACGAGCTTCGACGACGCTCCCGACGTGGTGCTGATCGGCGCCGGGATCATGAGCGCGACCTTCGGCACGATGCTGAAGGAGCTGGAGCCGTCGCTCAGGATCGCGTTGTTCGAGACGCTGCACGACTGCGCGCAGGAGAGCTCGGAGGGCTGGAACAACGCCGGCACCGGCCACGCGGCCAATTGCGAGCTGAACTACACCCCCCAGCGCCCCGACGGCAGCGTCGACATCGCCAAGGCCCTGGAGGTCAACACCGAGTTCGACATCTCGCGCCAGCTCTGGGCGCATCTGGTGAAGAAGGGCGCGATCCCGGACCCCCGCGCCTTCATCCATCCCTGCCCGCACATGAGCTTCGTCTGGGGGGCCGAGAACGTCGCCTTCCTCAAGGCGCGCTACGCCGCGATGTCGGCTCACCACTGCTACCACGGCATGGAGTACAGCGAGGACCCGCAGGTCATCGCCGGCTGGGCGCCGCTGATCATCGAGGGCCGCGATCCCGGCGAGCCGATCGCCGCCACCCGGATCGTCACCGGGACGGACGTCGATTACGGCGCCCTGACGCACCTGCTGGTCGGGCAGCTCGCGGCGCAGCCCGGCTTCGCCGTCCACTACAACCGCAAGGTCGTCGCCCTCGACCGGGTCGACGACGGCCGCTGGGCCGTGACCGTCGAGGACACCTACGACGCCACGCGCCGGACCGTGACGGCCAAGTTCGTGTTCATCGGCGCGGGCGGCGGCTCGCTGCCGCTGCTGCAGGCCTCGAAGATCCCCGAGGGGCGCGGCTACGGCGGCTTCCCGGTCTCGGGGATCTGGCTGCGCTGCGACGTCGACGCGGTCAGCGCGCGCCACCACGCCAAGGTCTACGGCAAGGCCGCCTCCGGCTCGCCGCCGATGTCGGTGCCCCACCTCGACACCCGCATCATCGGCGGCAAGCGCTCGCTGCTGTTCGGGCCCTACGCGGGCTTCTCGTCGCGCTTCCTGAAGCACGGGTCGCTCACCGACCTGTTCACCGCGCTGACGCCGCACAACGTCGTGCCGCTGCTGGACGTCGCCAAGGACAACGTCGCGCTCACCGAGTACCTCGTGGGCCAGGTGCTCCAGAGCTCCGACCACCAGTTCGCGACCCTCAAGGACTTCTTCCCCAAGGCGCTGAAGCAGGACTGGACCTCGGCGGTGGCCGGCCAGCGGGTGCAGACGATCAAGCCGACCGGCAAGGCGAACCCGCTGGAGGAAGGCTACCTCGAATTCGGCACGGAGCTGGTGGCCGCGGCCGACAACTCGATCTGCGCGCTGCTCGGCGCCTCGCCCGGCGCCTCGACGGCGGCCTTCATCGCGGTCGAGGTCCTGGAGAAGTGCTTCGCCGACCGGCTCACGCCGGACGCCTGGCTGCCCCGCCTCGAGGCGGTGATCCCGACCTACGGCATCGACCTCAAGCGGGACGCCGAGGCCTGCCGCCGCAGCCGAGCCGAGACGGCGCCGGTCCTGAGGATCGACAACGTCTGACAGGTTCGCGAGGCGCGGTTCCCCACGCCCCGCCGGCGGACATCTGAGGGTGCGACGCGCCCGCCCCGGGGCGGCGGACCGGCGGGCTTCGGCCGGAGAGAGGAACGATGGACATCTCCGCCCTGATGCTCTCGCGCATCCAGTTCGCCTTCACGGTCTCGTTCCACATCATCTTCCCGGCCTTCACGGTCGGACTGGCGGCCTGGCTCGCCTTCCTCCAGGCGCGGGCGATGATCTCGGGCGAGCCGGTCTACGACCGCCTGTTCGACTTCTGGCTCAAGATCTTCGCGGTCGCCTTCGGGCTCGGCGTCGTCTCCGGCATCGTCATGGCGTTCCAGTTCGGCACCAACTGGAGCGAGCTCGCCCGCCGCACCGGCCCGATCCAGGGTCCGCTCCTCGGCTACGAGAGCTTCACGGCCTTCGCGCTCGAGGCCTCGTTCTTCGGGGTGCTGATGTTCGGCCGCAGGCGGGTGCCGCGCTGGTTCTACCTGTTCGCCTGCCTGATGGTCTGCCTCGGCACCAGCCTGTCGTCGTTCTGGATCCTCGTGAACAACTCGTGGATGCAGTACCCCACCGGCTTCGCCCTGCGCCCGGACGGCGTGTTCGTGCCGACGGACTGGTGGGCGATCATCTTCAACGGGGTCGTCTGGGTCCGCTTCCCCCACATGGTCCTGGCCGCCTACGTCACCACCAGCTTCTGCGTGGCGGCGACGGGGGCGTGGTCCATGCTGCGGGGCCGGGACCGCGCCGAGGCCCGCGCCATGGTGCGGATGGGGCTCGGCCTCGCCGCGATCCTCGTGCCGCTGCAGCTGTTCTTCGGCCACCTCACCGGCGACTACGTGGTCCGGCACCAGCCCTCGAAGATCGCCGCGATCGAGGGCCACTGGGAGAGCCATGCGCCGGCCGGCGAGATCCTGTTCGCCTGGCCCGACGAGGCGCAGGAGAAGAACCACTTCGTCATCGCGCTGCCCGCCCCGATCGGCAGCCTGATCGACGACGGCACCCTCACCGGCAAGGTGATCGGCATCAAGGACATCCCCAAGGCCGACCGGCCGCCGGTGCTGATCCCGTTTTTCGCCTTCCGGATCATGGTCGGCTGCGGGCTGCTGATGCTGGCGCTGGCCTGGGGCGGGATGGCCTTCTACGCCACCGGGCGGCTGGAGCGGGCGCGCTGGCTGCAATGGGCGATCTTCCTGTCGTTCCCGCTGGGCTTCGTGGCGACCCTGACCGGCTGGTTCACCGCCGAGGTCGGGCGCCAGCCCTGGACGGTCTACGGCCAGCTGCGCACCGCCGACGCGGCGACGCCGTTCCTGGCCGCGCCGCAGGTGGCGACCTCGCTCGCCGTGTTCGGCGCGGTCTACGCGCTGATCTTCGCGGCCGGCACCGTCTACATCTACCGCATGCTCAGGGCCGGCATCCTGCCCACCCCGGCCCATGCCGGCAGCGCGGCCAACCCCAAGCGGCCACTCGCCGTGCCGGGCAACAGTCCCGGCACCCCCAGCAGCAATCCGGCGGAGTGAGCGGCCGTGATCGAATTCTGGGCCGCCGCCCTCGCCCTCACCCTGATGCTCTACGTGCTGCTCGACGGGTTCGACCTCGGCGTCGGCATGCTGTTCGGGATCGCCCCGGACGAGACGGCGCGCCGGCACATGATGCAGGCGATCGCCCCCGTCTGGGACGGCAACGAGACCTGGCTGGTGCTCGCCGCCACGATCCTGTTCGGCGCCTTCCCGACGGTCTACGCGCTGCTGCTCTCGGCCTTCTACCTGCCGCTCCTCCTGATGCTCGCGGCCCTGATCCTGCGCGGCGTCGCCTTCGAGTTCCGCTACAAGTCCCGGCGGCTGCGGCGGGTCTGGGACGCGGGCTTCGTCGGCGGCTCCTATTGTGCGGCGTTCGTGCAGGGCGTGACGGTCGGGGCGCTCGTGCAGGAGCTGCCGGTGCAGGGCGGGCTCTACGCCGGCGGGGCGTTCACGTGGCTCACGCCGTTCTCGCTGCTCTGCGGGCTCGGCCTGTGCCTCGGCTACGCGCTGCTCGGCGCCGCGTGGCTGTGCGGCAAGACCGAGTCCGACGTGCGCGACCTCGGCTTCCGGCTGCTGCCGCGACTCCTGCTGGGCGTCCTGGTCTTCCTCGGCGCGGCCTTCGCGTACGCGCTGGCGATGAACCTGCGGGTGCTGCACCGCTGGGTCGAGCGGCCCGAGATGCTGGTCCTGCCGCTCGTGGGGACCGCGGCCTGCGCCGGGCTCCTCTACGCGGCGCGGCGCCGGATCGATGCCCTGCCCTTCCCGCTGGTGGCGCTGATCTTCGCCGCCGCCTTCGCGACGCTCGCCGCCTCGTTCCTGCCCTACATGGTGCCGTTCAGCGTGACGGTGACCGAGGCGGCGGCGCCGGAGGCGAGCCTGTCCTTCATGTTCTGGGGGGCGGGGATCGTGGTCCTGCCGATCACCCTGATCTACACCCTGGTGGTCTACCGGGTGTTCAAGGGGAAGGTCGACATCGCCGAGCACTATGACTGAGCCTGCAGCCGGGTTCCCGGACCCACCCCGGCCGGTGAGGTCGCGCCGTGGCCGGTGAGGTCGCGCTCCCCGGCGACGCGCCGGGCCTCCTGCAGCGCGCCGCCGCATGGTGGCCGCGCGAGGCGGCCGAGGCCGTGCGCATCGCGCTCACCGCCATCGCGGCGGTCTGGCTCGCCATGTGGCTCGAGCTGGCGCTGCCGCACTGGGCCGGCTGGACGGTCATCTCGGTGACGCTCGCCTCCCGCGCGGCCTCCCTGCGCAAGAGCCTGTGGCGGGCCGGCAGCACGCTGGTGGGCGTCACCGTCGCGATGGTGCTGGTGGCCAATTTCGCCCAGGCGACCCTGGCCTTCGACCTCGCGCTGGCCCTGTGGATGGGCCTGCTCACCGCGGCCTCCAGCGTCGAGAGCGGCCAGCGCGCCTACGGCTTCGCCTCGATGGGCTTCACCGTGCCGATCATCGCGCTGGCCGACGTGCAGAACCCGGAGGCGGTTTTCCAGATCGGCGTCGACCGCTGCTCGACGATCCTCCTGGGGATCGGCTGCGCCTACGCGTCGAACGTGTTCGTGGCGCCGGGCGTCCCCGCCGTCAGCCGCGCCCTGGCGGGGCGGCTCGAGGCGGCCGCGGAGGCCTGCGACGCCTGGATGGCCGCCCTGCGGCGGGGCGAGCGGCCCGGCCCGATGCCGATCGCCGCGGTCATGACCCTGGGCGAGGAGGTCACCGACACGTTCACCGAGCAGCCCTCCCTGCGCTCCGGCGGCCGCGGCATCCGCAACGCCGCCCCCCGGCTGCGGCGGGTGCTCGCCGCGGGCCTGCTGCGGGCGCTGCTGCCGGACCGGCCGGGATCGCGCTCGACCGACCTGATCGGGGCCGGCGGGGCGATCGCAGTCCGGCAGGTCGGGCGCGTCCGGGTCTCGGCCCGGCTCCTGCGGGCCGGCGGGCGCGTGGGCCGGAGGCGCGTCCCGTTCCGCCCACACCTGCTCCTGTGGAACGACCTAGACTGGGACGGCTGGCACGCCTTCGACAACGCCCTGCGCACCGCCGCCGCCGTCCTGCTGGTCAACGGCTTCTGGTACGTCACCGGCTGGTCGCACGGGGCCGGCGCCGCGACCTGGGCGAGCCTCGTCTGCGTCCTGCTCGCCGCCCATGCCGACCCGCGGGCGGAATCCCGCGCCTTCCTGGTCGGCGCGCTGCTCGCCGGCGTGGTCGGGCTCACCGTCCGCTACACCCTGCTGACGACCACCGGGAGCTTCGCGCTGCTGGCCGCGGTGCTGCTACCGGTGGCGATGCTGGCGGTGGTCGGCCGCGCCGACAAGCGCGCGATCTACGGGATCGGCTTCGGGTTCTTCGTCTTCGGCGTGCTCGATCCCAAGAACCCGATGACCTACGACCTCGCCGACTCGCTCAACACCGTGCTGGCCGAGCTGCTCGGCATGGCGGTGGCGGCGATCGCCTTCGCCGCCCTGCCGCCGCCGGTGAGCGCCGCGACCCTGCGCCTGCGGGCCCGCCGCCGGCTGGTCCGGTCGGTGCGCGGCGCGGCCCTCGACCCGGCGCTCCTGCTGCCGCCGCTCGACCGCTACCTCGCCCGGGGCTTCGGCCGACTCGCCCTCATCGGCGCGGATGACGCGGCGACCCGGAGCGGCGAGCGCCTGCTCGTCATCGGGCTCCTGCTGCTCGCCCTGCGGGAGACGGACGACCGGGAGGGCCGCCGCGTCGGCCGGGCGGTCTGGGCGCGGCTCGCCGCGTCCCGTCCGGCGGGGCCGGAGACAGCGCCGGATCCCTTGCGCGCGCTCGCCGACCGGGCGACCCTGCCGCTCCAGGCGGAGCGCATCGGGGCGCTGGCCGCCCTCGTGTCGGATCTCGACCGCGCGGGCTGGCCGAACCTCGATCCGAGAGGGCGGGGGTGATCGGCGTGGTCGGATTGCGGGCGGTCGACGTGCTGGGGCTCTTCGTCGAGCCCGCGGTGATCTGCCTGCTCGCCGCCCTGGTGATCACCTGGGGCCTGCGCTGGATCCTGGACTGGATCGGCATCAATCACCTTGTCTGGAACCGCGCCCTGTTCGACTTCAGCCTCCTGACCGCCGTGACGGCGCTGCTGATCCTGTCCCTGCGCGTCCAGGGCCCGTGAGATGGCCCTGAACCCGCGACCGTCGCTGCGCGACTGGCAGCCGCCGCCCGCCTACAACGTCGCCGCCACCCTGCTGGCGCTGGCGGCGGCCGTGGGCCTCGCCTACCTCGCCTTCCTCTACTACGCCTACACGCCCTGGACCCGGGACGGGCGCGTGCGCGTCTACACCGTGCAGGTGGCTCCCGAGGTGTCCGGGACGGTGGTGGCGGTCCGGGTTCGCGACAACCAGTTCGTCAGCAAGGGCGACGTGCTGTTCACGATCGACCCCGGCACGTTCAGGAACGCCGTGACCCAGGCCGAGGGCGCCCTCGCCAGCGCCCGGGCGCGGGCCGGGTACCTCGCGGGGATCGCGCAGCGCACCGCCGATCTCGACGACCTCGCCACCACGCCGCAGCAGAAGCAGACGACCAGCGGCCAGGCGCAGGCCGCCCAGGCCGACGTGGTCCAGGCGGAGGCCGCGCTGGCGCAGGCGCGGCTCAACCTGGAGCGCACGACCCTGCGGGCGACCGTGAACGGCTGGGTCACCAACCTGCTGCTGCAGGAGGGCGGGTTCGCCGCCACGGGGCAGCCGGCGCTGACGCTGGTCAACGGCGACAGCTTCTGGATCGAGGGCTATTTCGAGGAGACGCAGCTCCCGCGCATCGGCGCGGGCGACACCGCGCGCGTGTCGCTGATGGCGTGGCCGGACCGCCCGATCCGGGGGCGCGTCACCGGCCTCGGCCGCGGGATAAGCGTCGCCGACGCCGCCCCGGGCGTCCAGGGGCTTCCGACGGTCAACCCGATCTTCACCTGGGTCCGGCTGGCGCAGCGGGTGCCGGTCCGGATCGACCTCGACGACGTGCCCTGCCCGATCGTGCTGGCGGCCGGGATGACGGCGAACGTCGCGATCCTGGCCGAGAAGGCCGGGTCGCCGGACGCCCTGCCGCCCGGCCGGCGCACGGGCGCGGCCGCCGGCCAGCGCTGCGACGGGGCGCCGGTCGTCGAGTCGCGGCGCTGACGGCCCGCGCCGGCCGGGAAAACCGGGCGGCG